>NZ_JAGWCT010000039.1:0-36815 GCF_020657815.1 Clostridioides sp. ZZV15-6597
ATAATATATAGTATCATATTGTGCTAGAAGAATTTTAATTTGAAGCATAAATGAGAGAATTTAAGTACTTTGAAATTTTGGAATATAAAAAAATACACTAGACATATATATAAAAGATACTATAATAGATGATGTAATAGATGACAGTTCAAGAAATTCTATGAAAAAATTTGCTTGAAATATTATCTATTACATCAGTAATAATATATATATAAGTAAGTTTTTAAAATTCTAAGGATTTAGAAGAATTGAAGGGAGAAAGAAATGAGTGAAGTTAAGAATACCCTACAAAAACATCCAGCTTTAAGATATTTAACAATGCTACTGGGGATGTTGATGACATCTATAGGAATAAATGGGTTCTTAAGACCAGCACATCTATTAAGTGGAGGTGCTACAGGTATAGCAACATCTATAAACTATTTGACAAATATCAATGTGGGTCTATTAACATTTTTAATCAATATTCCAATATTTATTTTAGGTTTTATATACCTAGAAAAGGAATTTTGTATTTCAAGTTTATTCAATATGATTGTATTTTCATTATTATTAGGTGCAACTCAGGAAGTAAGTAATATCATACCTATCAATGATATATTACTTCAAAGTGTGTATGGAGGTGTATTATCTGGTTTAGGAGTTGGTATTGTATTTAGAACTAGGTCTTCTCAAGGTGGTACAGACATCATAGCTGCAATACTGAAAATTAAGAAAAATATAGAAATGAAAGATACTGCTTTAGCAATCAATGGTTTAATAGTACTTACAGGAAGTTTTTTATTTGGTTTAGATTTAGCATTATATACTCTCATAGGATTATTTCTAAATGCATATTCAATGAATTTTATTAAAGATGCAATGAATTATCAAAAATCTGTTATGGTAATGTCAACTCAAGTCGATTTAATAGCAGAAGACATAATGAGAAGTTTAGTTAGAGGTGTAACTTTCTTGGATGCAGAGGGTGCATACACTCATCAAAAAAAGAAGATTATATATACAATAGTTTCATCAAATGAGATACCAAAGATAAAGGATATAGCTTTAAAATATGATAAAAAAGCATTTATATCTGTAAATGATGTTACAGAGGTAAAAGGAAGAGGATTTAAAGCAAAAGACTTATAAAATATAAAAATATAAGCTGAGGGTCTGTAATATGTAAATTTATATATTATAGTCCTCAGCTTCATTTATTTTAAAATATAATAAACTATGGCTTATTTACTATTTGTGTATCACTTTCAAAGAGATTATTTTAAAATTAAAATTGAAAAAATTACTCAATGTGTAGAAAACATGACCAATATTAGGATATAATAAATTTAATAGATTTAATAAAATATCTATGAATAACGTTGGAGGAATGGCATTATGAATTTATCTAAAGAATATGTTGATTTGTATGATAATTATTTAAAATATATAAATGAAGTAAACAAAGAGATTAGAAGCATAAAAAATATGAAAAAACGTGTTTTAAAAAAAGGTGATTTTGCATCAGAAAGTGAAGTCTTGGAATTAGAAGGAAAAACAATTCGAGATATAGATGATGTAGACACAAAAAAGCCAAAAAATAAAATATATAAATTTTCTAATGGAGATGTATATGTAGGAAAGTTTTTAGAAGGAAAGATGGAAGGTCAAGGTTCATATACTTTTTTTGTCGATGAAGGAACTGATATGGAGTACATAGGAGAGTTTAAACAAGATAAAAAAAATGGAAAAGGAAATTTTGTATTTTCAAACGGTAATGAGTATATAGGTTATTTTGAGGAAGACATGATGAATGGCATTGGGAATATGCTCTATAACAGTAAAGATGAATATATTGGAACTTGGAAGAATGGCAAAAAAGATGGAAAAGGTATCTATAAATGGAATGATGGATGTATATATGCAGGAGAATTTAAAGGTGGAAAGATGGAGGGCTATGGTATTTGCTATAATAGTGAAGGAGAAATACTTTATGAAGGAGAATGGAAAAATAATTTGATTCATGGAAAAGGAACTTACATATGGGCAAAAGGAAAGAAATATGTAGGAGAATTTATGCATGGTAAAAAGCATGGCCAAGGTACTTTTTATCTAAATAATGAATTAGTTTATGAAGGAACTTGGAAATTTGATAAGCCATCTATCTTTGACAGAACTTTAGATGAAATATTTTCATTAAGATTGTAGCTTTATCTATTAATAGGTAAAGCTTTTTTATAATACTTATTAAATAAAAAAAATATAAACAGATGTTAATAGGATTTAATCAGTATATATTATCAGTATTAATACATGATAATGTATATATTAGAAATTTTTAGTGAAGTTTTTTAAAGGAGGAATATATTGAAAAAATTAATTGCTTTAGTATTAGTAATACTTATTGTTTTATTTTATAGTCCTGAATTATTGAGAGAAGTAGATGATTTGAAGGAAGAATTTTTTCAAAGCGAAATATGGAGTGAGTTTTTAGATAAAATAAACTTAGGTGATAATTCAAAGAAAAAGGAAGATGAGAAAAATCAAAACTCACAACCAGATGATAATGGAGAGAATAATTTAAACGAGACTAATATAAAAAATTTTGAAAAACTAAATTTAGGAGAAAACTTAACTCAAGTTTTAGCTAATATTGGAAAGCCTGGCAGAATTGATACTAGTGAATATGGATTTGACTGGTATGTATACAACCAATATGGAAAAGATTTTGCAATGGTTGGTATTGAAAGTGATGAGGTAGTTGCACTTTACAGCAACTCTATGGACTCATGTGAAAATCAAGATATAAAAATAAATCAAGATAGACAGACAGTGAGAAACAAGATTACGCCATTAAAATATAAGAAAAAAGGAAATACTAGATATATAATAAATTCAGAAAATCAATATGATATAATAAGTAAGAGAGGTAAATATATTACAATTTTCTACGATATTCATGAAAAAAATAGAGTTTGTTCATATTTAATAATTGATAAAACTACAGAAGATGAGTTCAAAGAATTATATCCAACTGATAAAGAAGAGCTTAAAAAATGCTTTGAATTTGAAATTATAGACCTTGTAAACAGTGTTAGAAATCAAAGAGGATTGAATTCACTAAGATATAGTGAACAAGCTACTTTAAGTTCAAGAAAACACAGTGAAGATATGAGAGATAATAATTTTTTTGACCATATAAACAAAAAAGATGAAACTCCATTTGATAGAATGAAAAGAGAAGGAATAATATATACCTCAGCAGGAGAAAACATAGCAGCAGGACAGATTAATGCAATATATGCACATGAAGCTTGGATGAATTCAGAAGGACATAGAAAAAATATTTTGGGGAATTATAATAATATTGGAGTTGGAGTAATATTTGGAGGAAGTTATAAAACGTATTACACTCAAAATTTTTATAAATAACTAAAATATTTGAAAGGAAGTTTAAAAATGACACCAGGGAAAAAAAAGACAATATTTAAGTGCTTAATAGCAGTAGTCTTGTTTTGTGGAATAATACTAATAGCCAATTTTAGTAAGGTTTCTGCTTTAATGACGGACACAAATGAAAATATTTTAATTAAACATGGTTCAAGGGAAAAGAAACTAATAGCAATTACCTTTGATGATGGACCTCATCCTAAAGAAACTGGTCAAGTCTTAGATGTGTTAAAGAAGTATAATGTAAAGGCTACTTTTTTTATAGCTGGAAAACATGCACAGTGGTATAAAGAACCATTGGTAAGAGCAAGTAAAGAAGGGCATGAAATAGGAAATCATACTTTTAATCATCCTGATATAAGCAATTTAACTTCTAGTCAAATTGAAGAAGAGATTGTTAAGTGTGAAGAAATTTTAAAGAAAGTTACTGGAAAGAAACCTACATTATTTAGACCACCATTTGGGAGTTACAGAGAAAAGGATTTATTAGAAATTGCAAAAAAGCATGATTATAAAGTAGTTTTATGGACAGGAGTAGATGTGAAGGATTGGAAAAATCCTGGAGCTAATAGTATCGCAGATAAAATAATTAATAAAGTACAAAATGGAGATATAATACTTTTACATGACTATGCAACTGATGATACAGTTAAAGCTTTGGACATGTTTATTCCAAAGATGATAGAAAAAGGCTTTAAGTTTGTTACAGTTTCTGAATTAATGAAATAATTTTTTTGGGGGGAGATTTATAGTATGATTCTCATGATAGACAATTACGATTCTTTTGTATATAACTTAGTACAATATATAGAAGAATTGGGGGAAACAGTTATAGTAAAAAGAAACAACGAAATAACATTAAGAGGTATTGAAGAACTAAATCCAGAGGTAATTGTGTTATCTCCAGGTCCATGTTCTCCAAAAGAAGCTGGGATTTGTATAGATATTGTTGAATATTTTAAAGGTAAGAAGCCTATATTAGGAATTTGTTTAGGGCACCAAACTATTGGATATGTTTTTGGGGGTAATATAATAAAAGCACAACAGCCTGTTCATGGAAAAGTATACAGTATAAACCATATTAACAAGGGAGTTTTTAGTGGTCTTAAAAATCCTTTAAATGTTACTAGGTATCATTCGCTTATAATTGATTCTGATACAGTTCCAGAAGAACTTGAAGTTACCGCAACAACAAATAAAGGTGAAGTAATGGGAATTAGACATAAGAAGTATTTAATAGAAGGAGTACAATTTCATCCAGAAGCTATTTTATCAGAGTATGGTCATGAAATGCTGAAAAACTTTATAAAAGAAGCTAGGGAAAGGATGGATATATAAGATGATAAGAGAAATAAAAACTAAATTAAATTCTTTTGAGATATTTACTATTTTTAGAAATGAAAATGATAGTTTTATATTAGATAGTGCTATGGACAAAGAAAAATTAGGAAGATATTCTTTTATAAGTAGCCAGCCATTTAAAGTATTAAGATATAAAAATACTGATGAAAATCCATTAGAAAATTTGAAAAAAGAATTAGATAAATATAAAGTTATAAATAAAACTAATTTGCCGTTTATAGGTGGAGCTGTAGGATATTTGTCTTATGATTTGGGAAATTATATAGAAAAATTACCTAGAACTGCTATAGATGATATTGAGATACCTGATATGTATTTTGGATTTTATAACCATGTTATAGTAATAGACCATTTAAAGGAAAAAACTTACATAGCTACTCCAGATATAGATATAAAAGTAGAAGAAAAAATAATAGCTGATATAGAAGAAAAAATATTAAGAGAAGAGAAAAAAGGAATAGATAGTATATGTTATCAGGAAAAAGATGTAAAACCTATTCAACTTAAATCTAATTTTACAAAGAAAGAATTTAAAAATGCAGTTGAAAATGTTAGAGAGTACATAAGACAAGGTGACATATATCAAGCTAACTTGACACAAAGGTTTAGTGGGGAAACAGAACTGACAAGTTTTGAGTTATATCGAGATTTAAGAAGATTTAGTCCAGCACCATTTGGAGCATTTTTAAATTTTGAAGAAGCACATATCTTATCAAATTCTCCAGAGAGATTTATAAGATGTATTGATAAAAAAATAGAGGCAAGACCAATAAAAGGCACTCGACCAAGAGGTAAAAATAAGGAAGAAGATTTAAAGCTTCAAGAGGAGCTTAAAAATAGTGAAAAAGATAGAGCAGAGCTACTTATGATAGTGGATTTAGAAAGAAATGATATTGGTAGAATATCTAAAACTGGAAGTGTCAAAGTTCCAGAGTTGTTTGTAATTGAACCTTATGCAAATGTAAACCATCTGGTTTCAACAGTTGTAGGGGAACTAAAAGATGATAAGGATGCTACTGATATAATAAAAGCAACTTTTCCAGGTGGTTCTATAACAGGAGCACCTAAAATTAGAGCAATGGAAATTATAGATGAACTGGAACCAACACAGAGAAATGTATATACTGGTTCAATTGGGTATATAGGTTTTAATGGTGATATGGATTTTAATATAGCAATTAGAACTATAATAAAAAAAGATAAAAAAGTATATTTTCAAGTTGGAGGAGGTATGACTTGGGATTCTGACCCAGATGAAGAATACCAAGAAACACTAGATAAAGCAAAATCTATAATGAAAGCCTTGAGGGGATATTATGAAGAATAATTTAAGCTTTAATAGTAGCTTGAGTAAATTTGGAATTGGGTTATTTGAGACTATTAAAGTTAAAGATGGTATAGCTATAGATTTAAATACACATATAGATAGGATGCTTAATTCGATAACATGTTTGGATTTGAATATAAATTATGAAAAGCGATTCCTAATAGATGAAATTGTTAAATACATAGAAAAAGAAAATATTATTAATAAAGCACTTAGGATTACCGTTTTTGATGAAGGTTACAATATATCTATTAGAGAAATTCCATACAATAAAGAAGCATATAATAAAGGTTTGAAATTGACTATATCGCCTATAGTCAGGGGTGATAGCCTAATCTATAGACATAAGACTACTAATTATTTTGAAAATATTTATACTAAAGATATTGCAAATAAGAATGGATACAATGATGGGATATTTATAAATTCAGATGGTGTAATTTTAGAGTGTTCTATGAGCAATATATTCTTTATAGGAGGAAGTAAAGTATATACACCAAGTAGTAAATTACCAATTTTAAATGGAACAATAAAAAAAAGGATTATAAAGATTTGTGACGAATTACATATAGAGTTGGTGGAAAATGAAATTAATATATCAGAAATTAGTAGTTTTGATTTTGTTTTTGTCACAAATAGTCTTATGGGAGCAATGAAAGTTACAGAAATTGACAAGACAGAATTTAACAAAGAAAATGTTATTTTTAATAAAATAATAGAGTGTTTGTAATAAATTAAAATATTAACAATTTATTGGAGATAAGAGATGGTAAGTCATACTTATAAAGTATATAGTGAAAATATAAAAAAAATAATAGACAATCCAAATACGTTAGCAGTATTTCTAGTGGGTTCTAGTAAAGATGTAGATTTTAGTTTTTATGATTTAGAAATTAATGATATTGATGTATTTGTTTTTGTAAAAGAAGGGGAAAAACAGGAGCGAGTACTGTTTGAACAAAAGGGAATAGAATTTGATATAAATTATTTTTCAAAAGATGGTGTAAAAAAATTATTATCAGATAGAGAGTACTTCTTTGTGAAAGAGATGAAAGATGCTAAGGTTCTATTTGATATGGAGAATATATCCGATACCATAAAAGATATAAGTAGAGATATTTACTTAAAGGGTCCTAGTAAATTATCTTTAGAAGAAAAGTCTTTTTTGAAACAAGATATTGGAACAAAGATATCAAAGTTGAAAAATAAAGAAAAATTTGATGTTTTTGAATATCATTTTTTGACGAATTTATATTTAAAAGATATAATAATTGGGTACTTTAATATAAATGATAAATGGGTACCAAAAGATAAAAAATTGCTAAAAGTTTTGAAAAAAGAAAATAATGACCTTTTTAACCTAGTATCAAAGGTAAGTGAAAATTATGACTATCAAAAACTTTTAGATGTTTATAATTATATTTTTAAAGAAATTGAGACAAAAAAGATTATAAAATTAATCTTCTAGTCACGAGTCAATGGGGGGAGTTTAAATGAATAAAGTAGATAAAGAAAAAATACAACATGCAGTAAGAGAAATATTAGAAGCAATTGGTGAAGACCCAGATAGAGAAGGTCTAATAGAGACTCCAAATAGAGTTGCTAGAATGTATGAGGAGATATTCTCTGGTCTTAGTGAAGAACCAAGAGACCACTTAAAAGTTCTTTTTGCAGATGAAAAGCATGAAGAATTAGTATTAGTAAAAGATATTCCATTTTATTCATGCTGTGAGCATCATTTAGTTCCTTTTTTTGGAAAGGCACATATCGCTTATTTACCAAAAGGTGGAAGACTTACAGGGCTTTCTAAGCTTGCTAGAGTAATAGATACATTAGCAAAAAGACCTCAACTACAAGAAAGAATTACTAAAAATGCAGCAGACATAATAATGGAAGAATTGCAGCCATATGGTGTTTTAGTAGTAGTAGAAGCTGAACATATGTGTATGACAATGAGAGGTGTAAAAAAACCTGGTTCAAAAACTGTTACATCAGCAGTTAGAGGTATATTTGAAAAAGATATTGCATCAAGAGCTGAAGCTATGAGTTTAATTACTATGAAGTAGTGAATTATTGTAGATAATAATCGTTTGATAAGATATAAATTTTAATTTAAGGGAGTGTCATTAACTGTGTTTGATTATGGTAAAAGAACTTATATAATGGGTATATTAAATGTAACTCCAGATAGTTTTTCAGATGGAGGAGACTTTAGTAATTTAGACATAGCAATAAAACATGCAAAAGAAATGGTTGAACAAGGTGCTGATATAATTGACTTAGGTGGTGAATCTACACGTCCAGGTCATATCTATGTGGATTCAGAGGAAGAACTAAGAAGAGTAATCCCTGTGATAAAAAAACTTAAAAACGAATTAGATATACCAATATCAATAGATACTTACAAGGCAGATGTTGCAGAAGAAGCCCTAAAATTAGGTGTCACTATGGTAAATGATGTTTGGGGTCTTAGAAAAGATAAGAATATGGCTTCTGTAGTGGGAAAATATGATGCAGAAGTATGTATAATGCATAATCAAGATGGGACAAACTATGACAAAGATATAATGGAGGCAATAAAAGACTTCTTTAAAGAGAGCATAAAAATGGCAATAGGCTGTGGAGTAAAAAAAGAAAAAATAGTTCTTGATCCAGGGATAGGGTTTGGGAAGACATTTGAGCAAAATATAGAAGTATTAAGAAGATTAAAAGAATTAAAAGAATTAGACTATCCTATTTTACTTGGTACATCTCGAAAATCAGTAATAGGAAAAGTACTTCCAGTTGAACCTAAAAAGAGATTGGAAGGCACAATAGCTACTACTGTACTTGGAATAAGAGATGGTGTAGATATAGTTAGAGTGCATGATGTTTATGAAAATTTAATGGCAGCTAAAATGACTGATGCAATATATAGAAAGTAGGTGTAGTATGATGGATAAAATATTACTTAGTAATCTAGGATTCTATGGATATCATGGTGTGCTTAAAGAAGAAAATTTTCTAGGTCAGAAATTTTTTGTCGACATGGAACTTTATGTTGATTCAAGAGAAGCAGGACTTAGTGATGATATAAATAAATCTGTAAACTATGCTGAAGTTTATAGTGTTGTTAAGGATATTACAGAAAATAAACAATTTAATCTTTTGGAGGCTTTGGCAGAGAATATTGCTGAAGAAGTCCTAAATAAATTTAACCTTGTAAATGGAGTTATGGTTAGAGTTAGAAAGCCAGAAGCTCCTGTAAATGGAATTTATGACTACTTTGGTGTTGAGATAAGGAGAACAAGAGATGAATAAGGCTTATCTGGGAATAGGGACTAATATGGGCAATAGATTTGATAATTTATCAAAAGCATGTGAACTTTTGAGAGATAGTGATTCTATATATGAAGTAAAAGAATCAAAATTATATGAAACAAAGCCATGGGGATATACAGAACAAGCAGATTTTCTAAATATGTGTGTAGAGATAGAAACAGAGTTTGAACCTTATGAGTTGTTAGAATATTGTCAAAAAATAGAGGAAGAATTGCATAGAGAGAGAATAGTACATTGGGGTCCAAGAACTATCGATGTAGATATACTATTTTTTAATGATGTAGTTTTAACTGATGAAAGATTACTAATACCACATCCAAGGATTCAAGATAGAGCTTTTGTTTTGATACCACTTATGGATTTGAATGAGGAACTTTTAATAAATAAAAAATCAATAAAAGAATATTTAAACCTCCTATCTGCTAAAGAAATAGAAGAAGTAAAGGAGCTTGTAGGTTATGAGAAAAAACCTATTTAATGATAATTCAAAGATAGTGATAAATACAAATAATAAAAAAATAACTGTAAAAGAAGATAAACTTGTAATAGCTGGACCATGTGCAATAGAAAGTTATGAGCAACTTTTAAAGACAGCTAAATTTGTAAAAAGTCATGGTGCAAATATTTTAAGAGGAGGAGCATATAAGCCAAGAACATCACCAAACTCATTTCAAGGATTAAAAAAAGAAGGTCTTGAAATATTAAAAGCAGTTAAAGAAGAGGTTGGTATAGCTGTTATTACAGAACTTATGGACATAAGAGATATGGATGAATTATATAGTGTCAGTGATATAATTCAAATTGGCTCAAGAAATATGCAAAACTTTACTCTTTTAAGTGAAGTCGGAAAACAGAATAAGCCTGTTATGTTAAAAAGAGGAATCGCATCAACAATTACTGAATGGATGGGTGCAGCAGAATATATAGCAATAGAAGGAAATAGTAATATTATAATGTGTGAGAGAGGTATAAGAACATACAATGATTATACTAGAAATACATTAGACCTAGCTGCTGTACCGATTATTCAAAAAGAAACGGGACTTCCTGTTGTAGTAGACCCAAGTCATGCTACTGGAGTTAGATATTTAGTAAAACCTATGTCAATGGCATCACTTGCATGTGGAGCAGATGGAATAATGGTAGAAGTTCATCCAGACCCAGAAAATGCTCTATCAGATGGGATTCAATCTCTCTGCTTTGATGAATTTGAAGATTTGATGAAATCAATTAGTGTTTATTAAAAAGAGGCAAGAGCCTCTTTTTTATTCGTGATAGTTTTTGATGTAAATTTATAAGATAATAGATATATAATTTAATAGTTAGATTATTTGATATAAATAAAGATTTAATATTGATGGAATTAACATAAAAAATAAAAATTTTTTGATTAATAAGAAGGATATCAATAAAAAAAGTCGAATTCTGTATATTGAGTGATTGACAAATTTAGAATATAGTGTAGAATAGAAATGTTAACACAAAAAATTACACCAGAAGGTGATAATATGAATGATATAAAAGACATTATTGAAGAAATAAAAGCTAGATGTGATATAGCAAGTATAATATCTGAATATATGAGTATAAAACAATCTGGAGCTAATTATAAAGGATTATGTCCATTTCATGGGGAAAAAACTCCATCTTTTTATATAAATACGTCAAAACAAATTTATAAGTGTTTTGGTTGTGGTGAAGGTGGAGATGTGATAAATTTTGTCATGAAAATGGAAAATTTAGATTTTATGGATGCTGTAAAAATTTTAGCAAATAAATGCGGTATAGAAATTAATACCAACATGAATGAAGAAACTAGAATGAAAATAGAGAAATCTAAAAAGTTTCAAGATATTCATACAGAAGCTGCTAGATTTTATCTTTCAAACTTATTAGGAAGTAAAAATCTTGGGTATGAATATTTAAGGATTAGAGGGCTAGATGATAAAATAATTAAAAAGTTTGGTCTAGGATTTTCTTTGGATTCATGGAATTCTCTTATGAATACTCTTATTAATAAAGGGTATACAAAACAAGATTTACTGGAATGCGGTCTAATTGCAAGAAATAGAGATGGAACTAATTGCTATGATAAATTTAGAAATAGAGTTATGTTTCCTATATTTGATTATAGAGGAAATATAATTGGATTTGGAGGAAGAGTATTAGATGATTCTTTACCAAAATACTTAAATTCTCCAGACACATTAATTTTCAATAAAAAACAAAATTTATATGGATTAAATTTTGCTAGAAAAAATTTAGATAATAAAACTATAGTCTTAGTTGAAGGATATATGGATTTAATTTCACTTTATCAGTATGGTATAAGAAATGTAGTAGCAACCCTTGGAACAGCCTTGACTGAACAACAAGGTATTTTAATAAAAAGATATGCGGATACTGCTATTATATCTTATGACTCTGATGAAGCTGGAATAAAAGCGACTTTAAGAGCTATAGATATACTTATTAAATTAGGTATTACTGTAAAAGTTTTGGATTTGAAAGATTCTAAAGACCCAGATGAATTTGTAAGAAAATACGGACTTAGTGATTATAAAAAGGCAATGGATGTTTCTACTCACTACATAAAATATAAAATAGATCATCTTAAAAAAGAATTCAATATTCAAAAAGATGAAGAACGAGTGAAGTTTGCAAAAGAAGCTTCTAAGATTATAAAACAATTGACAAGTCCTGTAGAAATTGATTTTTATACAAAATATTTAAGCAATCAAATAGATATTAATGTCGAGTCTATAAAAAGGGAAGTATATGGTAAAAACTACAATAAACCATATAATAACAAAAACCAGAAAAAGATAGAAGAAAAAGTAATTGAAAAAGTCGAAGTTAGACAAGATGGAAAACAATTAGTTGAAGAAACTCTAATAAAAATAATGTTAGAAGACAAAAAAATTAGAGAAATAGCGTTACTTAAGGTAGAAGAAAGTGATTTTTTATTGGATGAAAGTAAAGAAATTTTAAATTACATGATTAAAAATCAAGAATTGGACAAAATAACTATTGACAAATTGAAAAGTTTAAACATATCCGAAGAATACTTAAAAGAATTAAATTCAATTTCTTTGAATAGTATAAACTTAGAGAGCACAAAAGAAATAGAAGGAATAATAACAAATATCAGAAAGAACTCATTAGAAGAACAAATTAATAACTTGTTGAAAGAACAACAAGAATTAGAAAATAATAATGATATGAAAGAGGTAGATGGTAAAGTTATGGAAATTGCTTTAAAAATAGTTGAGATAAATAAAATTTTAAAAAGCTTGTAGAGAAAGGAGGTTTGAGTGTGGAAAATAAGTCGAATAAAAAAGAGTTAAAAAAAGTTACCGCTAAGACATTAATAGAAAAAGGAAAAAAGCAAGGTTCATTGACGCTTGCAGAAATAATGGAAGCTTTTTCTGAAACTGAACTTGATAAGGATCAGGTAGAAAATCTTTATGAAACTTTAGGTAATTTGGGAATAGAAATAACAGAAACAAAGAACTATAAAGCTGATATAGACTTTTCGGCTACTGATGACGATTTAAATATGAGCCACATAGATGAAGATGCAGAAGTAATTTCACATGAGGACTCTTCTGCAATAGAAATAGAAACTGTGGATTTATCATTACCAAAAGGGATAAGTATAGATGACCCTGTTAGAATGTACTTAAAAGAAATAGGAAAAATTCCTCTACTTAAGCCACATGAAGAGGTAGAATTTGCTAGAAGAATGCATGAAGGCGATGAGATAGCAAAGCAAAGATTAGTTGAAGCGAACTTAAGACTAGTTGTAAGTATAGCAAAAAGATATGTAGGTAGAGGTATGCTTTTCTTAGACTTAATACAAGAAGGAAATTTAGGTCTTATAAAAGCTGTTGAAAAATTTGATTATACAAAGGGCTACAAGTTTAGTACTTATGCAACATGGTGGATAAGACAAGCTATAACACGTGCTATAGCAGACCAAGCTAGAACTATAAGAATACCAGTGCATATGGTAGAGACTATAAATAAATTAATAAGAGTATCAAGACAACTGCTTCAAGAACTTGGAAGAGACCCAAAACCAGAAGAAATTGCAAAAGAAATGGAAATGACAGAAGATAAAGTAAGAGAGATAATGAAAATAGCTCAAGACCCAGTGTCTTTAGAAACTCCAATAGGCGAAGAAGAGGATAGTCATTTAGGAGACTTTATTCCAGATGATGATGCACCAGCTCCAGCTGAGGCAGCAGCATATTCTCTACTTAAAGAACAAATAGAAGATGTCCTTGGCTCATTAAATGATAGAGAGCAAAAAGTATTAAAACTTAGATTTGGTCTTGAAGATGGAAGAGCTAGAACTCTTGAAGAGGTTGGAAAAGAGTTTGATGTAACTAGAGAAAGAATAAGACAAATAGAAGCAAAAGCACTAAGAAAATTAAGACATCCAAGTAGATCAAAAAAACTTAGAGATTATTTAGATTAAAAAGATACATCATTAATGTTTTTGTAATAAAGGCCATGGGATAAGTGATATCTCATGGCTATTTTGTGATAGAGATTTTATATTATTTTTTATCTTGGTTTTAGTCTAAAATCAAGAGCAAATAAAAGAATTGAAAGGAGATATATCTTTGAAACTAACAGATAGATTATTAAAAATAGCATCATTGGTATCAGAGGGTAAAAAGATAGCTGATATAGGAACGGACCATGGATACATACCAGTTTATTTGCTAAAAGAGGGAAGAGTCCCATTTGCAGTGTTAGCAGATGTCAATAAAGGACCTCTTGACAATGCACGAAAAGAGGTCATACAGAACAATCTTTTAAAGAAAGTTGATTTACGATTGGGTTCTGGTATAGAGATACTTGAAATAGGTGAAATTGAAGAAGTAATAATTGCTGGTATGGGAGGTATATTGATAAGTGAACTTCTAGAGGCTAAAAAAGAAGTAGCACATAGTGTAGAAAAATTGATATTACAGCCTATGCAGGCACAAGAAGAGCTTAGACGCTATCTTCTGAATAATGGTTATGAAATTTTAAAAGAGGTTTTAGTGAGAGAAGATTTTAGGATATATGAAATAATAGTTGCCAAATATACAGGTAAAAATACTATAATAGAAGATGAGATACAATTTGAAGTTGGAATAAAACTTTTAGAAAATAAAGATTCTCTTTTTCATGACTTTATAGAAAAAAAAATAAAAACATATAGTGCTATAGTTAATCAACTAGAAGGTAAAAATGGAGAAGAAATAGATAAGAAGAGAGAAGAAAGTAAAATGGCAATAAGAAAACTTGAAAATTTAATAAAATAAATAGGAGGTAAATATGTTACTGAAGAGTCTTACTAGAAAAATTGAAAAAAAGTATCCTCTAAGCTTAGCTGAAGATTGGGATAATGTAGGTCTTATAGTTGGAGATTTTGATATGGATGTAAAGAAGATTCTGGTATCCTTAGAAGCCAATGAAAATGTAATCAATGAAGCTATATCTCAAAATATTGATTTAATTGTTACACATCATCCTTTTATATTTGGAAAAATCAATAAGATTAATAGTGTAGACTTAAAAGGTAGACTTATACAAAAGCTTATTAAAAATGATATAGCCCTTTATTCTATGCATACCAATTTTGACATAGCATTTGATGGTTTAAATGATTATTTTATGGAAATTATGGAGTTTAATAACTCAAAAGTTTTAGACGTCACTGAAAGTGAGACTTTATACAAACTTGCAGTATATGTTCCATGTAATTATTCAGAAGTATTGAGAAAGGCTCTAAGTAATTCAGGAGCAGGTCATATAGGAAATTATAGTAACTGTACATTTTCGATAGAAGGAGAAGGTCAATTTAAGCCATTAGAAGGTTCCAATCCGTTCCTTGGAAGTATAAATGATATAGAAAGTGTAAATGAGGTTAAAATTGAAACTGTAGTACCACAGAAGCATTTAGGTGGAGTGATAAGTTCTATGCTAGATGCACATCCTTATGAAGAAGTTGCTTATGATTTGTACAAGCTAGAAAATAAAGGAAAAACATTTGGATTAGGTAGAATAAGTAAACTTGATGAAAGTACGACATTAGAGAATCTTTCTAATAAAATAAAAGAAAAATTAAATATGAAGCATATAAGGGTAGTTGGAAACCTCAATACAGAGATAACAAAAGTTGCTGTTGTAACAGGAGCTGGTTCTGAGTTTGTGAAAAAGGCTAAGAGACAAGGAGCAGATGTTCTAATAACTGGTGATGTAAAATATCATGAGGCACAAGATGCACTTGATATGGGAATGTGTATAGTTGATTGTGGGCATTTTGATACAGAAGATATATTTAAACATGTTATGAAGAGATTTTTGGATGAATTTGAAGAGATTGAAGTAATAAAAAGCAATGTATATTTAAATCCATTTAGCATCATTTAATGGTACTTGATAATAAAAGTACTATATAAAAAATAAATTTGATTTTGATTAGGGGGATAAAAATGAAAGTAGCAGTAATTTTTCATAGCGTTTGTGGAAGTACATATTTATTAGCAAGGGAGTATAAAAAGGTATTTGAAGAAATGAATATAGAGGTGGATATATTTAAAGTAAGTGATGAAGTTGCAAAAACACTTCCTCAGTATTATTTGATAAATTCAAAGGAATATAAAGATGAATTTGAAAGTATAAATGTAATTAAATCTGGAAAAGAATTACTAGATTATGATGTAATATTTATGGGTTCACCAACATATTATGGAAATGTATCTGGGCAAATGAAGATGTTTATGGATAGTTTTTCTGATGTATGGGTAGGAGCCCCTTTAAGTGGAAAAATATTTGGTTGTTTTGCTACAGCAGGCTCACAACGTGGAGGAGGAGAACTGGCTTTACAATCAATGAATATATTTGCTCAACATATGGGGATGACTCTATTATCAGTTCCATGTACGGTAAGAGGAGGTCATCCAGCATATGGAATACTTCATATAGCAGGAGATAACTCTGATATAAGACCAAGTGATAATGTTAAGTTTGGTATAAGAGATTATCTAAACAATCTTAATATATATAAAAAATAGATATACATTTAGCCATGGTTTAACATTATAATTTATTTGATATTTGGACAGATATTATAATCTCAATAAGAGCTAACTAGAGTTTCATTAGCATTAGGCTAAAAAGATGCAGTGTGGTAAATCGAAGGTTGTTTTATAATAGGAGGATAGCAAAATGCGCTTTGAGAGGCTAAGAACATATGAAGATAAATTGTATTTAGAGGCAATAGAGTTGTACAACATAAGTTTTCCTTTTCATGAACAGAGAAAACCGTCTTTACAAGCAGAAATTATGGGTCATGAGGAATATCAATTTAACCTGATTTATGATGAAAACGACATGGTTGGTATCCTTTTATGTTGGGAAACAGAGAATTTTATTTATGTGGAACATTTCTGTATCAATCCTGAGATGCGCAATAAAAAGTACGGAAAAAGAGCTTTGGAGCTGCTAAACCAGCGAGGGAAAACTGTTATTCTAGAAATCGACCCTCCCATTAATAAAATTTCCATCAAGCGACAAGGTTTTTATGAGAGGGTTGGATATGAGGCAAATGATTTTGAACATATTCACCCTCCATACCATGAAGAATGTAATGGACATCAGTTAATTGTGATGTCTTATCCAGAAATGTTGACAAAAGTTGAGTATGGTAATTTCAACCAGTATTTAAGAACAACAGTAATGGGGTTCTGATTCAGAGTCAGTAGACCAAAAGGAAAAATAAACAATAAAATATAAAGATGGATACAGGAAGGCAAAGAAAAAGAGGGCTAAAGCCCTCAATTTCTTATATTTTAATCTCTAAAATCAACATTAGTAAATCCTGTTAGCGAAATGTCAATTTGATTTTTTATTGTACCATTCTTATACTCAAATCCTTTATGCGTCTTAGTAAAATAATCTGGATAATTAATTAGACCATATTCAAGAAATTCTTTATCTGTTGCGGATAGAGAAATAGTGCTATTTTTGTATTGATTTTTTGAAGTAAATTCAATACTTGAATCTTTGGCAGTAACATTTATTGCATCAATACAATTTTCGGGGAAATCATAACTAAAGCTACCATCAAGTACATTCACATCCATATTGCATTTTATATTTGGAATATGGAGTTGAACATAGCTAGAATTGCCCATTTTAGCTGTTTTTCCTGATATAGATATAACCCATTTTCCATTTTGTTTTGTCATTTTAATATTGTAGTATTGGCTGTTGTAATTTGCTATTATTTTGTTGGATGAGGTTGGTAGTATTTCTACACCTCCGTTGCAGATGTCCAAAAAAACATTCAGGCTTTGTGCATTGTGAGGTAAACTATTACTGCTTTTTTGTGAGTCTGCACCTACCTTGGAATTAGCAGAGGTATTGAAATTTCCTCTATTTCTGATATCACTATGTATTTGTGAAGATGTATGGATTTCTAAAGCTGTTGCTCCTGTTGATAACATAGTTATTATTACAAGTGTACTAATGAGTAAAAACTTTGGTTTTTTCTTGGATTTCATAATTATTTTCAACCTTTCCTTCAATAATTTTTATATAGGTATTGAGGAAGTTCTTTAAAATATTTTAAGAATTTTCAATTAATAAAAATAATGAGAAATAAATATAACAAAATGGCCATACCTATAGCCACTTTGTTATATTGTATATATTATTATAAACGAGAAGCTTTACCAGAAATATGGTCTATTTCTATTTTAACTACAGTTGTTAAATTTATATCTTTTTCTATGTATTTCATACCTTCTTCAATAAAGCCCTTAGAATATTTTTTTATTATTTCTACAAGAGCATTTTTCTTTTCCTCATTGTCTACTGTTGACGCTTTTCCAAACACTACAGCACTAGCATATGTAGTACTAAATTTGTCTGGAATAACACTTTCATTAGCAACTACTAAGAAAGAAACCTTGTTGTTTGCTGAGATATTATCTAATTTATGTCCATTTCTTGCGCAATGAAAATATATAGAATCATTAAAGTATACATAATTTACAGCAACTCCATAAGGGTAGCCATTTTCACATATAGTAGAAAAAGTACCAAATTCACCATTTTTTAATACTTCTATAGTATCTTCTTTTGTCATTTCTCTCTTTTTTAATCTCATTTCTCTAAACATAATATCATCCTTTCTAATTTAATATTTAAATAAAAGTTTAAAGCATTTATAAAAATTATTCTACACTTTTTGTAAATTTTAAATAAAATAAAAAATACAGTTGACAATTATAAAAATTTAGAATATTATAATAGCAACAGCAAATTAAAAATCCTATGACAAGGAAGAGTAATTATGTTTAGCTTCAACATAGAGAGCTGAGGATGGTGGAATCTTAGCAAGAAGGAATATAGTGAATGAACCTTAGAGGAATAAATTGAAATCATATTTTTATGAGAGTAGACTTTATCGTCAGTCGCACGTTACAGCGAATAGGGTATGTAAGTACCTTATAATGAGATGTATAAAAATTAAGTTTTAAGCTTATTTTTTATATAATTTAGGTGGCAACGCGGATAATCTCCGTCCTATTGATTTAGGACGGAGTTTTTTATTTTGCAAAAACTATTAATAAAGAAAATATATAATTTAAAATAAAAGGTGGTGAAAGAGATGTTATGAACTTCTAAAGCTAAAGAGAATGATATGGAAAATTGGCACGAAAATGAAATAAATATTAAACAAATTAGGGGGAAATATTACAATGAAAACAAATACAAAAAAATTAACTTTAAATGCGATACTTTTAGCTATGGGATTATTAATACATCAACTTACACCTGCCATAGGACTTCCAATGCAACCAGATATATCACTAGCAATGATGTTTATAATAATGATATTAAATAAGGATGATTATAAGATTTGTTTGGTAGCAGGAATTGTAACAGGAATATTTGCAGCACTAACAACTAAATTTCCAGGTGGTCAGATTCCAAATATATTTGACAAGACTATTACAATAAATATAATGTTCATGATAATGTATATAATTTATAAATTACCATTTATGAAAAGATTAAGTAGTAAAAAACAAGATTTAATAGCAGCAACAATAATATTCCCAGTAGGAACAGTTATAAGTGGAACTCTATTTTTACTAATTGCTCAAGCTATAGTAGGTCTTCCTGGAGCTTCATTCACAGCATTATTTATGGTAGCAGTGGCACCAGCAATATTGATAAACTTAATAGCTGGTATGCTATTATTTAAAGTTGTAAGTATGTCTATAAGAAGAGTAAGTTATCAAGGCTAAGGTTATGTTTTATAAGCATATGACAAAAATAAATAATAAATTAATAAAGAGGTATTAAGTTAAATGTAATCTTAATACCTCTTTTCAAATTAAATTATAACAATATCAAAGAACTATTTTATATGTGGTAAGGAGATAGTAGTGAGTGTATCTTCAGAGTCTCAACTAGACAACAAAATTTATCTAATAAGCAAACAATTAATGCTTCTTTGTATCTAGGAGGTCTAACAGTAAGTGGCCACATATGTTTTAAAATAATGTCTGTTTCTTTTTCATTTATTTGAAAGAATAAAGTTGCGTTTTTTAGTGCTTCTTTAGGATGAGTAAAACCATGTAATCCTTTTCTATCACCCTTATAATGCCAGTCATAAAGAAAAAAATCATGCAGTAGAGCCCCTCTAATAACGCTTTGAATATCAACATTTAAATGTAATTTTTTACATAATAGATAACTATAATATGCTACTGATAAACTATGTTCAAGACATGAAACATTGCCATGATGAGGAAATGTTCTCATAAGTTGTACTTTTTCAGATGAAAGTATCTCAGAAGCACAATCATTAAAGTATTTAATTTCAGTTTTTGACAACATTATGCAAATCTCCATTCCTAGTAATATATAAATACTATATTTCAATGATAATATGAAATATTTCTTATCTTACAAAATATAATACCCAATAATACAAGTAAGATACCTTTTATGGTATTTAAAGTAAAAGAGATTTTATAACACTAAAAAGTGAAAAAATTAAAAATACAGCTATAAGAATATATAATATCTTTCCAATAGGATTTCCTAAATTTATAGTCCAGCCTATGCCAAATCTTTTATCAACCATAAATGATGGGTCGTTTGGATTATTATATATAATACCTCCTATCCAGTACTTTTCATCGTTATCTGGAGTATAAGAGGAATTAGATTTTAAATTTGGAGAATTAATATATGTTACCATTAAATAAATTATAACTAAAAGCATTATTATATTTATAACAGTTAATAAATTTGGATTTATTTTTAATGATAAAAAAACAATAAAAAATTGTACTATCATCATAATCATCAATATAAAAAATAAATAACCAATTTTATTTAGATATTTAATGTTTTTAGTTTTACTTTCTTCAATTTTATTTGTATCTACTTTAATTCTTGCTTTTATAGCTCCAATAGATGTTATATATAATAAAACCATTATACAAAACTCAAGACCTATTAATTTAAACACACCAAGATAGGATTTTTCCATAAATACATCAGGTTTTCCTGTTATAGTAGAGTGTGTAGTAATTAAATCTGGCAATTGATTATAGTTAAGCAATATAAAAATGCTCATTCCAAAAGTAAGTAATACTGGTATTAAATACAATATCTTAAATTTTTTTATTATTTTATTTTTTTCATTTATAAAATCCATGTCTATTACCAATTTTGAATCTACACTTATCTGGCTTAATTCAGTGCAAAACTTTGATTTAGTCATTTTAACTTTTTTATGAATATAGATATATAATATACTTTCATATAGTAAAAAACCTATAATACTAATAGAATAAGAAAATTCTATTTTATCAAATATAAAAACTAGAGCTAAAACCAAAATAAAAATTACAATAAATCCTATAGATAAAAGTCTTTTAAATTTTTTATCAAGTATTATAAAATCAGGATAGTCTCTATGTTCTTGGTTTATAGAAACACCATAAATATGATTTTTGCCAATAAGATGTGGCATAAAATAAAAAGTAGCATACATCAAAATTAAGGCTGAAAATATTGTAAATAGACATTCAATCTTATTCATAGTATTTCACCTCATACTTATCAAATAGATTTTTACTTAATGTCAAAAACTCTTCTTTATTAATACCTGATAAATAAGATTTTGCTACTAAAAGTTCTAAATCAAGTCTATTTTTTTGGCGAGTTGAGTTTTCTGTTTCTATTGGCAGTTGAGCTACGATTGCACCTTTTCTTCTATCAATATTTAAAAATCCTTCTTCTTTTAGTTCATTATAAGATTTATTTACAGTATGTAGATTTACACCAATATTTTCAGCCATACTTCTTACAGATGGAAGTGATTCATTTATTTTCAATTCTCCTGAAGCTATAGCTTTAGTTATCTCTTCTTTAATTTGTACATAAATAGACTTATCGCTATTAAAATCTAAATTTAAAATCATAAAAAACCTCCATAATATTGTTTAAATAAAAATACTTGTTATATATATAGTATAACACAAAAAGCGTTATCAAGTACAAAATATAAATTTATATTCTACAAGATGAGATATATTACTTGTAAAAATTGTAATTTAAAAATAACATAATTTTTATCAAAATAATACAGATACTATCTATAAATAGAAATCAGAAAGGAGAAAAAATATGTTAACATATTTAATTAAAAGACAAATGAATAAAAAAGATGATGGAATGAGTAAGCCAATGATGTTTGCAGGAGCCGTGATTACAGGAGTGGGTGCATATGCAACTTATAGGATGATAAAAAACATTAAGTCTAAATCTCAAATGTCTCAAATGATTGATACAGAGTATTATGGAAATAATCAATACAATGACTATAAATATGATGAATTTGGTTATGAATGTGATTGTAGTGATAAAAAACAAGATTATGAATATGAAGAACTAAAAAAAAAAGTAAGAGAATTTAATTCAAGAAGAATAAATTGTGAAAATTGTCCACATGTTTCTCAAGAAGAAATGATGCATTATGTAAATAGTGTTAAAAATGATAAAAAAGACATTGATTTACATGAAGATGACAAAAAAAATAATATTTATAAAGAAGAAGAATATAAAAAATATGAGGAAGAATAAAGGAAGCTTTAAATAGTGAAATAGATGAGAATGCTAGTTTATATAAAATTAAATATCTAAAATGTGAGTTGTAGCTTAACTTGAGAAAAATCTATATTATTTCTAAAATAGTTAAGTGTCAACTTGCATTTTTATTTTTATGTTTTTTATTAATTGTTTGTGACTATTTTGTAATTCTAAATATATTTTAGTATCTAAAACAATTGTGTATAATAAAAGTGGTATATATAAATAGTTTTAAATTAAAATGTGAAGAAGGGAACTAGTTATGTTAAAGTTATTGATAGTTGAGGATGACAGCACTATCTCTTTTGGAATAAAGTATGCACTCGAGCAAGAGGGATTTAGTGTAGATATATCAAAGGATTTATCAAGTGGGAGAGAAATGATATCTTCTAATGAATATAGTATGGTACTGCTGGACGTAATGTTACCAGATGGAACAGGATATGAATTTTGTGAGTATATAAGAAAGTTTTCTCAGATTCCTATAATATTTTTAACTGCTTGTGATGAAGAAGTAAACATTGTCATGGGTCTTGATATAGGTGGGGATGATTATATAACAAAGCCTTTTAGAATTAGAGAATTAATATCGAGGATAAAAGCTGTTTTAAGAAGAAAAGGTGATGCTGTAGAAGAAAATAAGAAGATACTCAAATTTAGAGATTTAAATATATATACATTAGAAGCTAGAGTATATAAAAATGACAAAGAAATATTTCTGACATCTGTTGAATATAAGCTTCTTTTAATTCTTATACAGAATAAAAATACAGTTTTGAGTAGAACTCAAATATTAGAAAAGCTTTGGGATGTAACTTATGATTTTGTTAGCGATAATACTTTAACTGTTTATATAAAAAGACTTAGAGAAAAAATAGGAGATGATTTATGTAAACCAATTTACATAGAAACTGTAAGAGGACTAGGTTATAAATGGATAGGAAGTGAAAATAATGTTTCTATATAATCCTGAAGTAAAGAACTTTTTTAGTAAATACATTATTTTAATGCTGATGGTAATTCTTTTATCAACTGGATTTAGTGTAATCAATATAAATACAACTAAAAATATGATTGTAAAAAATAATCAAGCAATAATAGGAACCTTAGTTAACAAGTATCCCAAACTAGAAAGTGATATCGTAGATATAATAACTCAAGGAAAGTCCATGCAAAATGTAGAATCTGGTGAAAAAGTATTAAGTAAGTATAACTATGATGAAACTATTAAAATAAATTCTGAGCCTCTTACTTCTAAATTACTTTCAAATACTATAAAAATAAATATAATCTTGGTTTGTATAATTTTTATGTTGATATTTATGTTGATATTTAAATACTTTAAAACTATGTATAATGATTTATCAGATATGACTAAGTATGTTTACTACAGTTCAGAGGGAAAAGAATTTGATATGAAAAATAGAAATCAAGAAGGGCAGATAGGTCTTTTAAAAACAGAGTTATTGAAGATGACAACAATTCTTAATGAAAAAGTTGAACTTTTAAAATCAGAAAAAATATTTTTAAATAATACAATTTCAGATATATCACATCAGTTGAAAACTCCTATGACTTCCTTAATTATACTAAGCGATTTATTATATAATGATGTACCATATGAAGTAAAAATAGACTTTTTAGACAAGATAAAAAATCAACTGAATCGTATGGACTGGTTGATTAAAAGTATGCTTAAATTATCAAAAGTGGAAGCTAAAGTTATAAAGTTTAAGAAAGAAAAAATAAAATTTAGTGAACTTATACATAAAGCAATGCAACCAATGAAAATACCTATGGAGATTAAAAAACAAAAGTTAAGTATAGAAGGAAATGATAATGTATCTTATGTTGGTGATATTGATTGGTCAGTGGAGGCTTTAGTAAATATAATAAAAAACTGTATAGAACATACTCCTGATTTTGGAAATATAATTATAATTTACAAAGAAAATCCATTATTTTCAGAGTTAATAATAAAAGACGATGGTGAAGGCATAGATAAAAAAGATATACAACATATTTTTAAACGTTTCTATAGAGGGAAAAGTAGTTCAAAAGAGGATAGTGTAGGCATAGGGCTTGCAATGGCAAAATCCATAATAGAAAGCCAAAATGGAGATATTTATGTAAATAGTGAAAAAGGTAAAGGAACGGAATTTCATATAGTATTTCATAAGATATATGGTGATAATAGTGACTAATCTGTAATATTTAATTCACTTTATAGTAATAGCTTGAGTCTAATATATGAAGTATAGAAGATAAATATTGGAGGTTGTTATGGAAATTTTAAGAGTAGAAAATTTAACTAAAAGCTATGGTAAAAATGAAACAAAAGTTGATGCAATAAAAAATGTAAGCTTGTCTATTGAAAAAGGTGAGTTCATAGCAATAACAGGGCCAAGTGGAAGCGGAAAGAGTACATTATTACACTTATTGGGAGGTGTTGATAGACCTACTAGTGGTAAGGTTTATATAAATGATGTAGATATATATAATCTAAAAACTAAGGATTTGGCAATCTTTAGAAGAAGAAATATAGGTCTTATATATCAATTCTATAATTTAATTCCTGTGTTAAATCTTAAGGAAAATATATTACTTCCAGCAGAACTTGATAATAGAAAGATTGATAAAGAATACTTGAATGATTTAATGAAAACATTGGGTCTAAGCGATAGAGAAAATCATCTTCCTAATCAATTATCAGGAGGTCAACAACAAAGAACATCTATAGGGCGTGCCTTAATTAATAGACCATCTATAGTATTAGCAGATGAACCAACAGGTAATCTAGATAGCAAAAACTCAAAAGAAATACTAGAACTATTAAAAGTATCAGTAAAAAAATACAATCAGACATTAATAATGATAACTCATGACAAAAACATAGCACTTCAGGCGGATAGAATTATAGGCATAGAAGATGGAATTATAAAAAGTGATGAGGTGATGTAAATGAATCTATATACATCCCTAACTGTTAGATACCTAAAACAAAATAAAAGACGAACTATTGTGACTATAATTGGAATAATACTTTCAACTGCATTAATTTGTGGTATAGGTAACATATTTGAAAGTTTTATGGATTATCAAATAAGAGAGACCATAAAAAATGATGGAAGTTATCATGCTAAATTCTACAATGTAAACAAAAAAAATATAGACTATGTAACAAAATCAGCTGAGATAAAAAGTTATGCACTTACTAATCAACTTGGATACTCTAGAATAGAAGATACTGTAAACGGTATATTAAGCATTAAACAATATGATAAAAATGCTATGGAAGGATATAGAGTTTCTATAAAAGAAGGTAGATTCCCAGCTAAAGGTGGAGAAATTATTTTAAGTGAAAATATAGTTAATCTTATGGAGAAAAAGCTAAAAATAGGAGATAAGATAACCTTAAAAGTAGGTGACGTGCTTGATAGAAATAACAAAAAAATTGATGATATGAGTGTATTTCATGAAGGAGATTATATTGCAAATGAAAAAGAAAAGACGTTTAAAATTGTAGGTATAATTAAAAGACCAGGATTTGAACTCACTGACCAAATTGCTACTGGTTTAACTTACTTTAATCCTATAGATAATAAGAAAGAGACAGTGAATATATCAATAACAGCAAAAAATCCTAAAGATATATATGAAATAACAAGAAAAATAAGTAATAATATATATACAAATAAAGATAAAGCATCAAACTCTGAAATGATAAAATACAATGAACATTTATTGAGATTACAAGGAGCTAGTAAGTATGCAAATATAAATAGTTCTATAAAAGCTATAATTACTATGGTAACTATTTTAGTAATTATATGTACAATTGCTACAGTATATAATTCTTTTAGTATTTCTATAACTGAACGAAAAAAGCAGTTTGGAATATTAAATTCTATAGGAGCTACAACTAACCAAATTAAAAGATTAGTTTTTATTGAAGGTATTATAATTAGCTGTATTGGTATACCAATAGGTCTATTGTCTGGAACAGTAGCTATAGATTTAGTATTTAAAGCTATAAATAAATATCTTACGGAATCAGTTGTATCACAGATGGGTTTACAAATAGTATATAATCCATTAATAATAATTATCAGTATAATAATTGTTTTGCTTACAATTTTCATATCAATTCTCCTACCTGCAATAACAGCTTCTAATATTTCTCCTCTTAGTGTAATAAGGAGCAGTGGAGATTACAAAGTAGGTAAGGTTAAAAATTCGAAACTTATTAGATTAGTTTTTGGAACAGAAGGTGTACTTGCATATAAAAGTGTAAGAAGAAATAGAAAGAAATTTATTGTGACACTTTTTTCTTTAATAGTAAGTATAGTAATATTTATATCTTTTAGCGGATTTATGGCGAATTTCTTAAAAGGTGAAGAAATCAGAAATTCTCAGAGAAACTACGATTTATATTTAAGTTCAAGACAAATATCCAAGTCTATGGATGATACTATAAATAAACTAAAAAATATATCTGGAATAAAAAACTTTGAAGTAGCTGTAGGAGAGTATATTTCTATAGGAGTAGATAAGGATAAAATAAATAAATCTAAAGAAAATCTAATTAAGGATTATTATCAACAACGTAAGGTTGGAGATAGTTATGAATATGAGTTTAACAACAACGAATTAATTTTTCCTGGAGAAACTGCGATACAAAATAAAACAAAAAACTTAATAAAAGGTTCTTTTGACAAAGAAAGAGCGATTAAAGAAAATGGAGTGATATTTGTTAGAAAAAGTTACTTTGAAACAAAGGGTAAGAAAGGAGTAGTAGAGCTAACTAATTACAAAGTTGGAGATACTATAATTTGTGAATATACTGGCGAAAATGATTCAAAGAAAAAAGTAAACATAAAAATTCTTGGTATAACAGATGAAGAACGTCTAGGAATGGGTTATCAAAATATGGGGTTGCAATTTATAACTTATGATGAGGTTGCTGAAAATATGGATTTAAAGTTAGAGAAAGGTATTGTTTTTATTGACTCAGGGGGGAGTGCTCAGACTAGGAAGAGTATAGAGTCTTTGGCTAAGAAAAATAATGTCAATTTCCATGATGAAAATACAAGTGACAAAAGTGCAAAGCAAAATTTAAAAGCTATTAAAGTTTTTGTATATGGGTTTATAGTAGTGATATCTCTAGTAAGTGTTACAAATATACTAAATACAGTAAGTACAAGTATAAATCTAAGAAAAAGAGAACTAGCGATAATACAATCAATAGGTGTTACTCCTGTAGGCTTTAGAAAAATGATATACTTAGAAAGTTTTATCTATGGTATTTTATCTTTATTGTTTGGCGTACCAATTGGTATTGGGATGATATTAATTATGAATAAATTAGTTTCAGGTGTAATTGAATTTTCTACAGTTATACCATGGGCAGCAATTGGCATATGTATAGTGAGTGTTTTTATAATAACCTTTATAGCAGCATATATACCTATGAATAAATTAAATAAGGAGAATATAATAGATAATATAAGAAAAGAAAGTATATAAAATACTATAAAAATAATTTATAGATATATAAATTATTATTAAAACCGTTTAATTGGTATAAACTATAATTATGCTGATTAAACGGTTTTTATTTATATAAGAAATCTAATAAATAAATTGCTAGAGGTATTTAACTATTTAGAAAGAATTGGTATTATATAAAGTAGGAGTTTAGATAATAAGGAAAGATATTTGATTCTATTGGAAAACAAAAGAAAAAGAAGGTGATTACTATTTCTCATATAACTGCTAAAAACATGTATAAAAGCTTAGAGGAAAGAATAAATAAATTTCCACAGGGTGCTCCACCATCCGATACATTATACAAAATATTAAATGTACTTTTTACAGAGCAAGAGGCAAAATTAGTGGCACAACTTCCAATAAAGCCTTTTAGAGTAAAAACAGCAGCTAAAATTTGGAGTATAAGTGAAAGTGAAGCATATAGGGTGTTAGATAAGCTAGCTAGCAGGGCACTAATACTAGATATAGAAGATAAAAAAGGTAAAAAATATATAATGCCTCCTCCAATGGCTGGTTTTTTTGAGTTTGCCATGATGAGAACAAGACATGATATAGACCAAAAACTTTTATCAGAACTTTACTATCAGTATATGAATGTGGAAGAAGACTTTATTAAAGATTTATTTTATTCAACAGAAACAAAACTTGGAAGAGTTTATGTTCAAGAAGAAGTATTGACTAATGATAATGAAGTAAGTATTTTAGATTATGAAAGAGCCACTCATATAATTGATGAATCGACTCATATAGGTATAAGTATGTGTTATTGTAGACATAGAATGCAACATGTTGGAAAAGCCTGTGATGCTCCTATGGATATATGTATGACATTTGACAATGTAGCTAATTCTTTAATAAACAATAAATTTGCAAGACGTGTAGATAAAGTAGAATGTAAGGAATTACTTCATCAAGCATATGAACATAATTTAGTTCAATGTGGAGAAAATGTTCGAAAAGGAGTTACATTTATATGCAATTGTTGTGGTTGCTGTTGTGAGGCATTAGTAGCAGCAAAAAGATTTGGAAATCTTCATCCAGTGCAAACAACTAGTTTTATACCAAATATAAACCATGAAAGCTGTGTAAAGTGTGGTAAATGTATAACTGCATGTCCAATAGATGCAATAAATAAAGTAAAAGAAAATGATAAAGAATATATAAAAATTGATGAGGATAGATGTCTAGGTTGTGGAGTTTGTGTTAGAAATTGTCACAAAAATAGTATTATGCTATTAAAGAGAGATGAAAAAATAATAACTCCTGCAAATTCAGTACATAGAGCAGTTCTCATGGCAATCGAGAAAGGCCAATTACAAAATTTAATTTTTGATAATAATGCCTTAGCTAGTCACAGAGCTATGGGAGCGATACTATCAGCCATATTAAAACTTGAACCAGCTAAAAAAGTTTTGGCTAGTAAGCAATTAAAGTCAGTATACTTAGATAAATTACTAAGTATGAATGATAAATAAAGATTAATTTAAAAATACTCAAAGTATTTTGACTTATCTATGACTAAAGAAACTTATCATGAGGTATATTATCAGTAGTAAAAAGAATGAAATATTTAAGCTTTATTTTTATAGATATACATTTTATAATTGAAATAAAAACGGGCTATATTCAAATAATTTTATTTGAATATAGCCCGTTTTAAAATGTTAAGCTATTTCTTTAATTTGTTTAAATGAATTTTCATTTCCATTTCCACCGATTTGTGTTATTGATTTAAATCTCATTGTTTTAAATAGTTCTTTTTGACTATAGTCTAGTAAATTTCCTACTAGTATTACAGGTGATTTAGTTTTTCCAGCTAAAACCCCAACAGATAAACCGTCTATTAAATCATCTTGTTTGTTGATTCCATTTTTAGCAACATATAGATTGCTTATATTAGAATCTTTGTAAAACTCTTTTATTACTTTTGCATTTGTTTCATTTCTAGTGCTACCTGATATTCTTTGTGGATTTTTAAGTTTACTTTCTATATTTTTAGAAACTGTGTATTCTCCACCAATTATATAAGACTTATCTATTTTTTTATCTTTGAATAAATTATTTATTTCAGTTATATTGCTATTGTCATTAGTAAGTATTATAGGCATATCATTTTGAGCTGATGTTGCACCAATACTTACTGCATCTGCTAATCCTTTTTCACCATTAACTACTGATATTTTTGATATATTACTAATTCCTTTTAATTCTTTAGCAAGATTTAGAGAAGTCTCATATCTATCATTTCCTGAAATTCTAGATACAGAGATATTATCTGACTTTATAGTATCTAAAGATTTTTCGTTTACAGAAGCTTCACCACCAATTACATATACATTTTTAACTTTTAATCTCTTTAATTCAGCTAAAGTCTTTTCATTTATTTGAGAGCTTCCAGTCAATAATATAGGAGCATCTTTTTTATATGCGAATGGTGTTGCAGCCAAAGCATCTGCAATTGCAGAGTCATTTATTAAAACGGCGTTTTCAGCATTTTCCCAACCTGCTTGGCTTATCTTAATAGAAGTTTCATATCTATCAGTTCCTGTTAGCGCATTTGCATTTACTTCATTTTGGTATGTAACTTCAAATCTAGCATTTGGACTTCCTAAGAAAACTATTACTCCTCCTTTTGGCAATCTAACTCTATTATTCTTTGTCACTAAAGAGTAGTTTACAGGAGTTCCTTTATCATCATAAACTGCAAAAGATGAATTTTGAGGAAGATTAACTTCTATTTTTTTATTTGCTATATCATCACCAATTTTATACCATTTTGCATAGCCATTTGAATCTATTTGATATGTGGAAGATTTTTCTGATGATAAACTAGTTAGGGAATCTTCACTTACATATGTTTGTGTTGCGAATTTTAAGTATTCTGTACCATTTTCTTTATACAGTTTAATATCACTCAAGTCACGACCCATTACACCAGGGATTTCTATAAAAGCATTTGAATTATTCTCATCTACTATTTTAGTATTAGCTAAAAAACCTGGAGTTTTATCAGAAATACCAAGAATTGCTTTAACAGAACCAAACATATAGTGTTGAGAAGTATATTTTTCATCTACTAGATAGTAACCTTTTTCACCTCTTTTTTCCCAGGCTTCTTTGACACTATTTGATATATTATTGCTATCTACCTTTTGAGCTACATAGTATAAACTTGCTGTCTGACCTAATCCAGGAACATCATCATAAGAGCTCATATTTAAATATGTGATATTATTTTTTTCTTTTACAAATTTTAGGCAACTATTACCTTTTTCAGATACAAATCTATCTTGACCTATGTATACATATTTATCTTCAGGTCCATTTTCTATGTAAGGAGAAGATACTGTTAGAGTACCATTATCATTAACATCAACTTTTAGCATATTTGAAGAAGCATAAAGACCGCTATTTTCCTTTAAGTAACTTGGCATTTTGACTTGTTGTGGCTTACTAAATGTTTTATCAGGTTTTATTTCCTTAATTTTACCTTTCTCTTTTAATGCAGATAGTAAAATTTCTTGCCCAATTACTTCGTTAAGTTGACTACTTCCACCAGAAGAAACAACTGCAACTGCCATATTTTCATCTGGAAGCACTGTAAGATTACTATGGAATAATAAGGAATCCCCACCTTTTGTAAGTGCTTTTAGATTATATTGATTAAATGGATAAGTGTTGACACAATCCCATCCTAAACCATATCCAAGTATAGAATCTTCTCCCTCAGGCCATAGACCATTTAAATATTCTTTATTTTCCATAGCTTTTACTGAAGCAGGAGAAAGAATTCCATTTGATTTTTTCATAAATGTTTGTGCAAATGTACATAGGTTTTCTGCACTTGAATATAAACCGCCTGCACCTATAGTATTAAAGTTATCTTGTGGAACAGCATCTTCCCAATAAGGCACATAGGCTTTTGCAAGTTTTGAACTATCAAAACTATTTTCTGGAGTTTTTGTATTTTGTAAGTTAAGTGGATTATTTATGTACTTATCAAGAAAATTAGTAAATGACATACCAGATACTTTTTCTACTAAAATTTCAGCTAAAGTAAATCCATCATTACAATAAACAGAAAAAGCTCCTGGCTTAGCTTTTAATCTTTGTTTCTTTAATTCTTCTAAGAAACTATCATGGCCATAAGAATCATTGTCTCCTAATAAAAGGGCATTTTTTAAACTACTTCCCATTAACCCTGATGAGTGATTTAATAACATTCTTGGAGTGATTTCTTTGTATCTATCATCAGCCATTTTAAATTCAGGTATATAATTTACTACAGGAGTGTCTAAATTTAATTTTCCCTCTTCAACCAACTTCATAACAGCTGTTGTAGTAAATACTTTACTGATAGATGCAATATTGTACATATTATCCTTAGTTAAATTTTTATTATCTTGTTTGCTGTATACTCCACCATTTCCAGAAATCTCAATTTTACCATTATCAATTAAAGCATATTGAGCACTTACAGCGCCGTATTTAGATAATAAAGTTTGAATTTTTTCTTTAGCAAGAGCTCTAGTTTTTGTGTAAGACTCCGAACCTTTACTATAATCATTTAACTCTATATCAGAGCTTTGATACTTATCGGAGCTATTTTGTGTATCATTATCAGCAAAAGTAATACTTGGAGCGGCTGTAAATAGCATACTAAGTACTAATGTGCTAGATAATAACTTACATAATCTTTGCTTAAACATATTAAATTACCTCTTTTCCCTTTTAATAATTATAATTAGCATAACATTCTTAATTGTTTTAATCAACAGATTATTGTTTGAGAAAAGTGTATTTATGATAAGTATACATTTTATATATATGAGAAAAATAAAAATATAATATTTTGTTATCTGATAAAAAATAAAGGGTATAAGTAATATATAAATAAAATGGAGGAATCTTAAATTATGTACAAGACTATAAATAAAAATCAACTTGAGGAAATGATGAAAAATGAAAAAGATATTTTATTGTTAGATGTAAGAACTAAAGATGAATTTAATGAAAGTAAAATAGAAAATGCGATAAACATATCTTTACAAGAGTTAATTAATAGTATAGATGAAATTTATGACTATAAGGATAAAAAGGTAATAGTTTATTGTAGAAGTGGCCATAGAAGTGTTACTGCATGTAATTTGTTAGCTGAAGAAGGTTTTAAGAATTTGTATAACTTAAAATCTGGAATAACTGATTATATGAATTAAATGCTTAGGTTGTGTTAGGTGAAGTAATTTAATATTAAATTTTTATGATATGCTTTTATAAATTATAAAGAAAATAAAGCTAGAATATCTGTAAAAGTGATATTTATTTTTTAGAGGAAGAGAACTACAAAGGATTAATGTAACTGCAAGTTCATCTAAAGATATACAGAGTGATATAAAAAGTGTCAATCTGTATATCTTTAGAATAGAAGTAAAAGATAGAATGTAATGCTAAATTATGTTTGTAAAATATATGTATCTCTGATTGTTGAGCAGATATATATTTAAACATTCATAAGATGAGTTAGGAAAGAACGAATTCTTTCTATTTTTTCATCATTAGAAATGTCATTACATAGTAATATACCTTGTTGACCATATACACAAAAATATGCTGTTGTATCGGAATCAGGAATATTAATTTCTCCTCGAGAATTAGCTAGTTCAATTTGTTTTTTTACAATTGGCACAAGCTTCTCGCAGACTCTCAAAGATAACTGGTCGTGAATTTTTTTGTTTTGTTCTCCATGACATACTTTGTAATAAAGATTATCATCAGTTTCTATATCAATAAATGTTGGTGCTTCTTCAATTATTTGTTTCAATGTTTTATTTTTATTGTTTAGTATAGGTAGCATTTTATCTACTAAAGTTTGTGCATACTGGTCTATAGCACTATCAAATAAGATTTCTTTTGATGGAAAATAACGATAACACAAACCTTGTGCAACATTCATATATTTTGCAATATCAGTAATAGAAGTTTTTTCATATCCATTTTCATAAAATAACTTCATTGCAGTATCTAAAATTTCTTGTCTACGCTCATTAGGTTCTTTAGTAATACGTGGCATATAGCATCCTCCTTCTGATTTCAAGTACATAATAGCATATGGCATTTTGAAAGTCAATGAATGAATATCAGTCATTTATAAGTAATTATGAGGGATAGCTTATTAACTAGAAACTAGAAAAAGGTAGTAACTGAGAAGCTACTACCTTTAATATAAACTTAAACTATAGATTATTTTTATAGGATTTTTAAATATATAATAAAGTGTCTAATGTCCAGTTAAATTACTATCACCAAATTTTTTGTTAAATGGTTTTATAACTCTATTTATAGGACCTTTTAGAAGTACATTTAAGCAGATGAACAAAATCATAAATAATAGTAATACTAATATATCTTTAATTAAATTTGGAGGATATATACCACCAACAGCTTCCCTTGTGGCACCTATTGCGTAAGTAAATGGCATTATAGGATTTATTCTTTGGAAGAATGTAGGTGTAACTTGTATAGGGAATGTACCACCAGAAGAGCCAATTTGTACGACTAGTAGTACTATTGCAATTGCCTTTCCTATATTTCCAAATACAGACACTAAAGAGTAAACTATAAAATTAAACACCATACTAGTAAACATGAGTAGAATTATTAGTAAAATTGGATGTTCTGCTGTTACTCCTAATAATAATATATCTCCAGTTCCAATTATAAATCCTTGAACGAGAGCTATACTTAAAAAAGTAAGTCCTCTTCCAAAATAAATCTCATAAGGTTTATAGTTTCCATGTACAGATGTAGATAATAATGCTGAAAGCAGTAATATACCTACCCATGTAGAAAGAACACTATAAAATGGTGTCATTGCAGAACCATAGTTGGCAATTGGATATAATTTTTCTGTCTTTACTTCAACAGGTTCCTTTAAAAAGTTTGATTTTGTCAATATATCACTTTCAAGTAAGTTAACTAGCTTTTTCATATCTTCACCATTGCTAATTTTACTTAAAGTATCAACTAAGTCATCTAACATTCCTTTTGCCAAAGGAAGTTTTTCTCTTATTAATGATATACTTTCTTGTGCATTTCCTGAAAGACTTAAAGAAGTAGTAAGAATCTCTTCAACCTTTGGAAGTTTTGCTTCTGCTTTATCTAAAACAGTAATTATATCATTTGCTACATTTATGCTTTTTTCAAATATACTGTTTATAGGTTTTGATATTTTTGAGTCAAAATTATTTAAAAGATTTAAATTAATTCTTCCTATACCATTTGATAAGCTTAAAACGTTATTTAAGGCACTTATAGATGGCTGTTGTCCAGATATAACCTTATCTTTAATATCATTTAATGTTGATATAGAAGAATCTATTTTATTGCTGGAATCTTCAAGGCTATTTATTACATCATCCAGTCTATTGTTTGATGTAAGCTGATTCAATTTACTTAAAAAATCTTCTAAAGTATCATTTAAAGATTGTAAGTTAGAAAGTTTTTCTGATAAATTGTCTATCAATTTAGGTACATCTTCACTTCCACTGTTCACTGCATCAATTAAATTTAATGTAAGAGAAGATGCAGAAGATGAAAGGTCAACCATTAAATTTAAATCAGACTTTATAAGTGGAGAAAGTTCGTCTACATTGTTATTTGTATCCTCTAAGAATTTTTTTACATCACTTGATAATAATTTTGTATCATTTAAAGTCTTTTTAATTGTAGGTAAATCAGCTTTAATATCTTTAACTGTACCTGATAGCTTTGAAGTAGCATCAGCAGCTAAATCGACAGTCTTATTTATATGGTCAAATCTTTTTTGAAGGTCGATAAGAGAACTTTCAACCTTTGTTAGTTTTGGAAGTCCATGTTCAATTCCTGCACCAACTCCATTTGATACACCAAGAACTATTTCACTCACTGTCTTTATTATTGTTTGATTAACTTGTAACTGTATTGCAGAAGCTCCTTTGTCAGTAATCTTTGGTGCAACTGCATTTATCTTTTCATTTACTGTATAGATAAGTTCACCCTTTTTAACATCATCTGTAATTAGGGAAGTTAAATCTTTTGTGAAATTTTTTGGAATCTTAAGTGATGCATAATAAGTACCTTTTTTAACACCTTCAAGAGCCGTTTTCTCATCTACAAACTGCCAACCTAAACTTTTATTATCTTTAAGTTGTTCAATTAACTGGTCTCCGATATTAATTTTCTGTCCTGCTATCTCATTACCTTTATCTTCATTTGTTACTGCTACAAGCATATTAGCAGTACTCCCATATGGGTCCCAAGATGCTTTTATATTAAACCAAGCATATAAAGATGGTAAAAAAGCAAGTCCTACAACTATTATAAGTACTGCATAATTTCCACGTATATCTTTTAGGTCGCTTTTAAAAATTTCTAATATATTTTTTAAACCCTTTGAAGGTCTTAAATTTTTCATATTATTCCAGTTTAAAACTTCTTTTAAACCATTTGTTTTTTTCAAATGTCTCACCTCCTGAATATTTTAATAGATAAAAAAGTTAGATTTATAATCAATTTTAAATTATATTACTTTTTACACAAATAGTAAAGTTAAAGTTTTGTCTTAATTTTAATACATATATATTATATATAATAGTATGCTATAAAT
>NZ_JAGWCT010000040.1:0-36482 GCF_020657815.1 Clostridioides sp. ZZV15-6597
AATTAAATATAAAAGTTATTTTGTCCTTTAAAAATAAAACATACAAGTAAATTATGTAATAAAGCTTATTGTGTAAAAGGAACTGTAAATTTATATTATTAATTTATTTGAATTATATTGATGAAGTAACACAAACTTAATCAATAAGAAGTGGTCAATATATTAAAAAGAGTATAGATAATCAATATATGTGTATAAAAATCTATTATATCAAAAATAATAGTATCGACAGAATAAAGTTATAGTAAGTAAAAGAGGGTTACTGAAATTTTAAAAAAATTAGTGAGGATAAAGATAATAAATCATAAACTATTATATAGTTTTGTAAATTTTAATACAGATAAAATATATAATATAAATAAAAAATTTGTTAAAATATAATAAGTGTAGTATAATCAAGTAGAAAAGATATAATATATTTCGGGGAGCTAATACGCTGAGAGGAGATTTTATCTCGACCCTTTGAACCTGTTTGGATAATGCCAGTGTAGGGAGACCAGTAAAGATAAAAATAAGTCTTATCCTATTTTGGATAAGACTTTTATTTTATTTAAATATACTATGTTTTTATCTATTAAATATTTTAATAAAAAACAAAATATACCTAGTAGGTATTAATTATTTTAAAAGGAGTGATTTAAATGGTAATTGCAGACATAGCAGTAATGCCACTAAGACCTTACAAAGGTGAAGAAGAAATGTATAAAGTAGTAGATGCTTGTATAGCAGAAATTGAAAACAGCGGTTTAAAATGTGAAATAGGAGCAATGAGTACTACTGTTGAAGGTGATTTTGATGAAGTTTTTGAACTCCTAAAAAAAGTGCATAAAATCCCTTTTAATCTTGGATGTGAAAGAGTTATAACAGTAGCTAGAGTAGATGAAAAAGCTGGGGGTTTAACTATAGATGAGAAACTTAGAAATCATAGATAAAGTCAAAAATAGTATATATCCAATAGCAACATTTTTATTTATACTTATTTTTTGGCAATCTGTGGTAGAAGTTTTAAAGGTTCCTCAATATATACTACCTACACCAATAGATATAATTAATGTATTTTTTAAAGATTATCAAAATTTATCCATGCATGCCATGGTTACTATAGGGGAAGCAATATTTGGATTTATAGTTGCAATAATAATATCTTTAATAATTGGAATATTAATGGATTTTGTATTGATAATAAAAAAATGTCTTTATCCTATTATGTTAGTGACTCAAATGATACCTACAATAATAATAGCTCCACTTTTTATGATTTGGTTTGGCTTTGGGACAATGCCAAAAATATTGATGGTAACGCTTACTTGTTTTTTTCCTATATTAATAAGTTTTGTAGATGGTATTGAGAATATTGATAAAGATTATTTAAATTTGTTTAAGACTATGAATTCAAATAAGATTAATACTTTTATTCATCTTAAATTTCCTATGTCAATGGATAAATTTTTTTCTGGACTTAAAATATCGGCTACTTATGCTGTAATGGCAGCAACTGTTGCAGAGTGGTTAGGTGGAACTAAAGGTCTTGGTGTTTATATGCTAAGGTCAAAAAGTGCATATGCACTTGATAAAGTATTTGCATCTACTATATTAGTAGTTATATTTAGTTTAATATTTGTAGGAATTGTACAAGCTATAAAAAAAGTTGTTATAAAACATAGATTAGAAGATTAAATGTATTTGAGGGAGGATATTATGAATTTCAAAAAATTAGGAATATTAGGTTTAGTAAGTGCTCTTATATTAGCAACAATAACTGGATGTTCTTCTGGAAATAATAGTGATAAAGACAAAAAAAATAGTAAAGATACTTCTTCTAAAAAAGTGACTTTTGTACTTGATTGGACACCAAATACGAATCATACTGGATTATTTGTGGCACTTGATAAAGGTTACTATAAAGAAGAAGGCTTGAATGTTGAAATAGTACAACCACCTGAAAGTGGAGCTGAGACTTTAGTAGCAACAGGAAAAGCTGACTTTGGTATAAGTTATCAAGAGCAAGTCACTTATGCAAAAACTAGTGAAGACCCACTTCCAATAAAAGCTGTGGCGACTGTTATACAACACAATACTTCTGGATTTGCATCTCCAAAAGAAAAAAATATAACTACAGCAAAAGATTTTGAAGGAAAAACTTATGGAGGCTGGGGTTCTCCATCAGAAGAAGCTGTTTTCAAAGCAGTTATGAATAAAAATGGAGCTGACTTTAATAAATTAAAAATAGTTAATACTGGTCAAGATGATTTCTTTGCAGCTATGAAAACTGTAGATTTTGCATGGATATTTGAAGGTTGGGATGTAGTTAAAGCTAATTTAATTGATTATGATTTAAACTTTATACCAGTAAAAGACTTAGATGAAAGATTAGACTATTATACACCACTTATAATTTCTAATGATACTGTGCTTAAAGACAACCCAGAACTTGCTAAGAAATTCTTAAAAGCTACAACAAAAGGTTATGAATATGCAATAAAAAACCCTGAAGATGCTGCAAAAATTTTAGTAAAGCATGCTCCTGAAGTAGATGAAAAATTAGCAATAAAGAGTCAAGAATACTTAGCAAGTAAATATAAAGATGATGCACCAAGATGGGGAGAAATGAAAGATAGTGTATGGAATAACTATACATCATTCTTAAAAGAATATAAATTAATAGATAAGGATATGAAGGCAAGTGATGCTTACACAAATGAATTCTTACCACAATAAAAAAGCAAAAATATCTATAGAAAATGTATCAAAGACATATAAAGATGTAGATGTTTTAAAAGATATAAGTATTGATGTTTATGAAGGCGAATTTGTTTCTATATTGGGGCCAAGCGGATGTGGAAAAAGTACTATCTTTAACATCATAACTCAATTGACAGACTATAATAGTGGTATGGTAAACATAAATGGTAATTATAGTTACATGTATCAAAAAGATTTACTTTTACCATATAAAACTATAATAGATAATGTATCTCTTCCACTGGTACTAAAAAAAGAAAAAAAGGGCAAAGCTAGGTCTATGGTAAAACACTATTTTGAGGTTTTTGGTTTGGAAGGATATGAGTATAAATATCCAGCAGAACTTTCCGGAGGTATGAGACAAAGAGCTAATTTTTTGAGGACTTTTATAAATTCTAATGACATAATGCTTTTAGATGAACCTTTTGGTGCACTCGATTCATTAACTAAAACATCTATGCAAAAATGGCTTTTAGATGTTAAGAAAAAAGTAAATTCAACGATACTTCTTATAACTCATGATATTGATGAAGCTATAATGTTATCAAATAGAATCTATGTTATCTCAAAAAAACCATCAATAGTAAAAAAAGAATTTATCATAGATAATAGAAATATAAATGAAGATAATCTTGAAAATGTTATTAAACTGAAAAAAGAGATAATATCTTTATTATAAAATTCTATACGTTTTTACTTAGTGATTATTAAACTTAACAATCCAAAGTGCAATTAGCATTTTGGATTGTTTTTTAGTTATACGTCAAAATTTTATATATTATGTTAATAATAATCATCTACTATGATATAATATTTAATTAGAAAAGAAGGAGGTTTAATAATGCAAATAGATATGAATAAATTAACTCCTATGATGAAACAGTATCTTGAAGTAAAAAATAGGTATAAAGATTGTATACTGTTTTTTAGATTGGGAGATTTTTATGAAATGTTTTTTGAAGATGCATTAGTAGCTTCAAAAGCTCTTGAAATAGCATTAACAGGGAAAGCCTGTGGTTTAGAAGAACGTGCTCCTATGTGTGGAGTGCCATTTCACTCAGCCAATTCATATATATCGAAGTTAGTAGAAAATGGATATAAAGTAGCAATAGGTGAGCAAATGGAAGACCCATCTACTGCAAAAGGAATTGTTAGGAGAGAGGTCATAAGGGTTATTACTCCTGGAACAGTTCTAGATGGAAATCTACTTGAAAATAAAAAAAATAATTATTTATTATCTTTATACAAAGATGATGCCAATATAGGTCTAACTTATGTAGATATAAGTACAGGAGAAACTAATGCAACTTATCTAAATGAAGATAAAGTAATAGAAGAAATTGCAAAAATTCATCCTACAGAAATAATTGTAAATGATTTGAATTTTATAGAAAAACTTAGAGATATAGCTACTGTAAGCAACATATACATAAATGAAAGTTTTAGTGACAACTATTTAGATATAAATATATTAAAAGAATATTTTCCAGATGTTTATCTACAAAAATTAAAGTTTGATGATAAGGGTCTTATAAAATCGAGTTTATCAATTCTTCTAAATTATATATATAACACTCAAAAGCAGATAACATCCAATATTAACAATATAAATATATACAATTCATCAGAGTACATGGTCTTAGATATGTTTACTAGAACTAATTTAGAACTTACTCAGACTATAAGAGGAAACAAAAAGAAAGGTTCACTATTACATGTTTTAGATAAAACATCTACTGCAATGGGAGGAAGGCTTCTAAGAAAATATGTAGAAGAGCCTCTGATAAATAAATCTAAAATTGAAAATAGATTAAATGTAATAGAAGAAATAAAAGATGATTTTATACTAAGAGAAGACTTAAACGATATACTTAAAAATATATATGATATAGAAAGAATATGTGGGAAAATAGCATTTGAAAGAGTAACACCAAAAGAATTAGTTCACTTAAAAAATTCAGTAGAAAAATTACCAAATCTAAAAGACACAATAGACTTATCAAATGCAAATAGATTAAAAGAGTATGTATCAAAAATGGACAAGTTGGATGATATATACAGTTTAATAGATGAAGCCATTTTGGAAGAACCTACAATAACTATAAAAGATGGGAATATAATTAAATCTGATTTTAGTGATGAACTTAAAGAATTGAGAGATATTTCTAAAAATGGTGCTTTTCTTGTAAAAGAAATAGAAAATAGAGAAAGAGAAAAAACAGGAGTTAAATCATTAAAAATAGGATTTAATAAAGTATTTGGATATTATATAGAAATAACAAAGGCCAACTTTAAACAAGCAAAACTAGATGAGACATATATAAGAAAGCAGACACTTAGTAATGCAGAGAGATATATAACTCCAGAGTTAAAAGAAATAGAAGAAAAGATACTACATGCTGAAGAGAAAATTAAATCTCTAGAATATGAGATATTTGTAAGTATAAGAGATACTATATATAAAAATATAGACAGAATACAAAAAGTAGCTAAGATTATAGCTAATATAGACGTTTTCGTATCTTTGGCAACTGTTGCTCACATGAACAACTATATAAAACCACAGATAAACGAAAATAATAAACTTGATATAAGAAATGGTAGGCATCCAGTTGTTGAAAATATAGTAGGTGAAGAAAATTTCGTTCCAAATGATACATATTTAAATCGTGGAGAAAACATCATTAACATAATAACTGGTCCTAATATGTCTGGTAAATCAACATATATGAGACAAACTGCTATAATAGCACTTATGGCACATATAGGTTCTTTTGTTCCAGCAGAATATGCTAATGTACCAATATTAGATAGAATATTTACAAGAGTAGGGGCTAGTGATGATTTATCTCAAGGTCAGTCTACTTTTATGGTAGAGATGAATGAGGTCTCTCTTATATTAAAAAATGCTACCGAAAGAAGTTTAGTTATTTTAGATGAAATAGGACGTGGAACCAGTACTTATGATGGTATAAGTTTAGCATGGTCAATAGTAGAATATATTCAAAAGAATATTAGATGTAAGACACTATTTGCAACACATTATCATGAACTTACTGATTTAGAAGAAGAATTTAAAGAGGTTAAAAATTATTCAATAGCAGTTAAAGAAGATGGAGAGGGAATAATATTTTTAAGAAAAATAATTTCTCAAGGTGCAGATAAGAGTTATGGAATCTATGTTGCTAAATTAGCTAAATTGCCAGATGAAGTCATAGATAGAGCAAAATATATACTTAAGGATTTGGAAAAAAATCATGTTTATAACAGTGTCGCAATAAATGGAGATAAAGAAAAAACTACTGTGATTAATAATGATTTAGATGAAGAACTGCTTAAGGTAAATCAGAGCAATTTTAAAAATAAATACGAATCTCTAAAAATAGAACATGAGCTTATAGTAAAAGACTATAAACATATGAAAAAGGATTATGATAAACTAAATTCTAAGTTTAAAACATTAAACGATGAAGTTAGTTCAATGAAGAAAAAGGATAATAAAGAAGAAAGTGATAAAGAAGATTCTGTAAAGGAAGTTGCACTAACTCAAATATCTTTTGATAGTGTAAAGATAGATGTATTGTCAGAAGAAATTTTAAACTTAGATATTTTAAATATGACTCCATTAGATGCTATAAATTCTCTTTACAGTCTTCAAAAAAAAGCAAAAGAAATAAAATCTTAGAGGTGTAAAAATGAAAAATATAATTAACATCCTAGATGATTTGACTATAAATAAAATAGCAGCAGGAGAAGTAGTAGAAAGACCATCTTCTGCATTAAAAGAATTAATTGAGAATTCTATTGATGCAGGTGCAAATAAGATTTCTATAGATATCATTGATGGAGGAAAAACTTTAATTAAAATCACAGATAATGGAATAGGAATACCTTCAAGTGAAGTTGAGAAATCCTTTTTAAGACATGCTACTAGTAAGATAAAAAAAATTGATGATTTATATGATTTGTACTCTCTTGGATTTAGAGGAGAAGCATTAGCATCTATTTCAGCTATATCAAAATTAGAAATGATTACTAAGACCAAGGATGAAATGGTTGGAACGAAAATATTTGTAGAAGGTGGAAAAATAGTCTCAAAGGAGCCAATTGGTTCTACTAATGGTACAACAATCATTATAAAAGAGATTTTCTTTAATACACCAGCAAGACAGAAATTTTTAAAATCTACTCATGCAGAAACTATAAACATAAGTGATTTGATAAATAAGCTTGCAATAGGCAATCCTAATGTCCAATTTAAATATACAAATAATAATAAACAAATGTTAAATACTCCAGGTGATGGAAAGCTTATAAATACTATTAGGAGTATATATGGAAAAGAAATAACAGAAAACCTAATAAATATAGAATTTAAATGCAATCACTTTAAAATTGATGGCTATATAGGAAATAATAACATCTATCGTTCCAATAAAAATTTGCAACATATCTATATAAATAAAAGGTTTGTAAAAAGTAAAATAATTATAGATGCAATAACTGAAAGTTATAAATCTATAATTCCAATAGGTAAGCATGCTGTTTGTTTCTTAAATATAGAAGTAGACCCAGCATGTATTGATGTAAATATACATCCTAATAAGCTTGAAGTTAAATTTGAAAAAGAACAAGAAGTGTATATAGAACTAAGAGATTTTTTAAAAGTTAAATTAATACATTCTAACCTTATTGGAAAGTATGCTACGTATAATGATAAGAAAACGCAGCCTCGAATTGCTATTAATAATAGAGAAAAAAGTATAGATTATGAATTTAAAAATAATAATTTCGTTGAAGCTAATTCAAAAAATAATAATACAACTAAAGAGAAAGATGAATTTATTGAAGTTGTAAGTTTATCAAGTGAAAAACCAATAGATGAATTTCCTTCTGTAAGTGAAGTTTTAAATGCAAATATAGAAAATGAATTAAAAAATACGGGCTATTTAGGAGAAGAGGTTGTAAATGACAATATACAAGAAGAATTTCAAGTTGATAGGCCTAAACAAATTGATAGTTCTAAAAATGAAGACAGTCATTATTTAGAAAAAAGTATTAAAGACAGCGAAGAGGAGTATTTAACTAATTCAAAACGTAAATTTTCCTTATATGGATATTCTGTAATTGGGGTTGTATTTAATACTTATATAATCCTAAGTAAAGATGATTCTATGTATTTGCTAGACCAACATGCTGCACATGAAAGAGTTTTGTATGAGAGATATATGGATAAGTTCTATAGACAAGATATCAATATGCAAATACTTTTAGACCCAGTAATTCTTGAAGTATCAAATGTAGACATGCTTCAAATTGAAAATAATTTAGAGTTATTTATGAAATTTGGTTTTGAATTAGAAGTTTTTGGCAACAATCATGTAATGATAAGATGTGTTCCAACTATATTTGGAATTCCAGAAACTGAAAAGTTTATACTTCAAATAATTGATAATATAGATGAGATTACAAGTAATTATGATTTAAAAGGTGAGAGATTTGCATCAATGGCATGTAGATCTGCAATAAAAGCAAACGATAAAATATATGATATTGAGATAAAAAGCTTATTGGAACAATTAGAAAATTGTGAGAATCCTTTTACGTGTCCTCATGGAAGACCAATAATGGTTGAAATTTCTAAGACCGAAATAGAAAAAATGTTTAAAAGAATTATGTAAAATATTTTGGATAGTTAAAATACATGGAAAGGAATGTTATGAAAAAAATACCACTTATAATACTTACAGGTCCAACTGCTGTTGGAAAGACTGATTTGTCAATAAAGTTAGCAAAAGATATGGATGCAGAGATAATCTCAGCAGATTCTATGCAAATATATAAATATATGGATATTGGAAGTGCAAAAGTTACTTCAGAGGAAATGCAAGGAGTAAAGCATTATCTTATAGATGAGGTTAAACCTGACTATCCATTTTCAGTTTCAGAATTTCAACAAAGAGCAAAAAAATATATATCTGAAATAAATCAAAAAGGAAAGTGTGTTTTAGTGACTGGAGGAACTGGTCTTTATCTGAATTCTTTAATATACAATATGGATTTTGCAAAATCTGATGCTAACAATGAATTAAGAGAAGAACTTCAAAAACAACTTCTTGAGAATGGAATAGATTACATGCATGATAAATTAAAATCACTTGATGAAGAAGCTGCTGATAGAATTCATAAAAACAATACAAAGAGAGTTATAAGAGCGCTTGAAGTTTGTCTAAGCGGTAAGAAAATGAATGACTTTTCAAGTGACTTAAAATTTAATGACGATTATCAACCTATAATAATAGTTTTGAATAGAGATAGAGAGCATTTGTATGAAAGAATAAATATGAGAGTTGATATTATGCTAGAGAGTGGTTTGGTTGAAGAAGTTAAAAAACTCTTAAGCATGGGATTTAAAAAAGACATGATATCAATGCAAGGTATAGGATACAAAGAGATATTGAAGTATTTAGATGGAGAATATACATATAAAGAAGCCATTGAAATAATAAAAAGGGATTCTAGAAGGTATGCAAAACGTCAGATAACTTGGTTTAAAAGATATGAAACGGCAAAATGGTTTGATTTGGATAAATATGAAGATATAGATTTATTAAAAAATGAAATAATTATATATATTAAAAATTCTATAAAATAATATATATAAATTTTTAAGTATACAACTTCATATTGAAAATTTACCATAACTTATATAGAATATAAGATAGGAATATTTTAGATGTTCAATTTAATCTTGGGAGGGTACAAATCTAATGAAAAATACAGTTTTAAATTTACAAGATTTGTTTTTAAATAATGCTAGGAAAGAAAGGATACCTGTTACTATATATTTAGTCAATGGAGTGCAAGTCAAAGGGCTTGTAAAAGGATTTGACAGTTATATAATATTGATAGAAGGGGACAATAGACAACAAAACATGATTTATAAACATGCTGTTTCGACTATACAACCTGGTAAATATATTAATTTAACTAATCAAAATCAAAATAATAATAATAATAACAACAATAACAATAGATAATTAATTTAATTTAAGATAATTAAAAGGAGACTTATGCTAACTTATAAACTATAATTTATTTGTTTTAGTAAAATAGTCTCCTTTGACATGTTTAAATAAAATAACAAAGAGACAGGTGATAAAATGCTTAATGAGACAAAAGAATTACTGAAAGATTACTATGGTGTAGATGAAGATACTTTTAAACTATCACAAGAAACAATGGAAGATATAAAATATAAGTTTGAGGAAATAAAAGAAATAAGAGAATACAATCAATATAAAGTTTTAAAAGCTATGCAAGAATCTAAATTAAGTGACATGCATTTTAATTGGACCACAGGATATGGATATAATGATATTGGACGTGAAAAAATAGAGGAAATTTATTCCAAAGTTTTTAATACAGAAGATGCTCTTGTAAGACCAATAATTGTAAATGGAACACACGCACTTACTTTATGTATACAAGGAATAGTCAGACCAGGAGATGAAATTCTATCTGTTACTGGAAGACCATATGATACTTTAGAGGGTGTTATAGGTATAAGAGAAGAAAAAGGTTCTTTAAAAGAATATGGTGTTACATATGATGATGTAGATTTTTTAGAAGATGGAAATTTGGATTTAGAAGGAATTAAAAGAAAAATAAATGATAAAACTAAACTTGTTATGATACAAAGGTCAAAAGGGTATTCTTGGAGAAAATCACTTTCAATTAGTGATATAAAGGAAGCCATTGATGTAATAAAATCTGTTAAACTAGAAGTTATAGTAATGGTTGACAACTGTTATGGTGAGTTTCTAGATACTAAAGAACCAACTGATGTTGGAGCAGATGTTATGGCTGGTTCTCTAATAAAAAATCCTGGAGGTGGACTTGCATTAACAGGTGGGTATATAGCTGGTAGAAAAGATTTAATTGAACTTATATCATATAGAATGACTTCTCCTGGAATAGGTAAAGAATGTGGTCTTACCTTTGGAACTACTAGAAATGTTCTTCAAGGATTTTTCTTAGCACCATATGTAGTATCTCAAGCTGTAATGGGCGCTATATTTTGTTCAAGAGCTTTTGAAAAATTAGGATATGATGTATTGCCAAAATATGATGATTTAAGAAGTGATATTATTCAGTGTGTTAGACTTAATAGTGGTGATGAAGTCATAAGTTTTTGTCAAGGAATACAAGAAGCTGCTCCAGTTGATTCTTATGTTAAACCTGTGCCTTGGGATATGCCTGGATATGAAAGTGAAGTTATAATGGCAGCAGGAGCATTTATACAAGGTTCTTCCATAGAATTAAGTGCAGATGCTCCAATAAGACCTCCTTACAATGTTTATTTCCAAGGAGGGCTTACATTTGACCATTCTAAAATGGGTACTTTAAAAGCAATTGAATTTATAAAAAAACTAAAAAAGTAAGCATATTTTTCTTTTAAAAGGTCAAAATATTTACTAGTATATTATGATGAGAATTGAAGGGTGATAATTATGAAAGAACAAATTAAAGAAAAAGTAAGTTCCCTACAAGATGAAATGATTTCTTCAATACAAGAAAGTGTAAAAATACCTAGTGTTATATCTGAGCCAACTGAAAATTTCCCATTTGGGGAAAATATAGATAAGGCTTTAAGAGGTATTTTAGACTTATGTAAATCTTTAGGGTTTAAAACAGTATATAAAGATGGATATTATGGCTATGCAGAAATAGGACAAGGTGAAAAAATGATAGGTATACTTGGTCATGTTGATGTAGTTCCAGAAGGTGACTTAGAAAGCTGGAATTATCCTCCATTTGAAGGTGTTTTAGAAGATGGTAAATTATATGGAAGAGGAACACAAGATGATAAAGGACCTACAATATCAGCAATTTATGCAGTAAAAGCTCTTATGGATTTAAATATAGATTTAAATAAGAGAATAAGATTCATTTTTGGAGCTGATGAAGAAAATCTTTGGAGATGTATAAATAAATACAAAGAAAATAATGAAGACGTACCAGACTATGGATTTACTCCTGATTCTAGATTCCCAATAACAAATGCAGAAAAAGGTCTTTTACAAGTTCATTTAACATGTGATAGTAAAAGTGATATAGAATTATCAGTTGGGAAGGCTTTAAATGCAGTTCCAGGAAAAGCAGTTTATATTGGAAAATATTCTGATAAGTTAAAAAAAGAATTAGATAAATTAGGTTTTGAATACACTGTTGAAGGTAATAAAATATGTATAATAGGAAAAAGTGTTCATTCAGCAGCCAGTGATACTGGTATAAATGCAGTAGCTAGACTTTGTATAGCTCTTAATAATATAGGGATAGATTCTAATATAATTAAGTTTTTAGGAGAAGTTATTGGTGAAGATGCTAATGGAAACAATATAGTTCCTAATTGCAAGGATGATGTGTCAGGAAAATTAACAGTAAATATAGGTAAAGTAACTATCGATAGTAAAAAAGAATTTGCTGGAATTGATGTAAGAATTCCTGTAACATATAAAAAAGATGACTTTGTAAAAGAACTAAAGAAAATAACAGATAAATATAATTTAGATTATAAAGAATATGATTTCTTAGATTCAATTTATGTTCCAGAAGATACACTTCTTGTTAAAACATTGAGAAAAGTATATGAAGAGGAAACTGGTCTTGATGGAACACCTCTTTCATCTGGAGGAGCAACTTATGCAAGAGCTTTAGACAATTGTGTTGCTTTTGGAGCTATTTTCCCAGGGAAACCAGAAACAGAGCATCAAGCTAATGAACATTTGATAGTAGAAGATATTGTAAAAGCTGCTCAAATATATGCTCTTTCTATTTATGAATTATTAAAGATTTAAATATAAATATAAAGCTGTCTTGTAATAGGATTTTTTCTAGTAAAAGACAGCTTTATTATTGTATTATTAAATAGGTTAATAAGATAAATATTTAATAGATATAAAAAATAATAGTAATGTTTATATAGGAGGAATTATATGAAAATAGCTATATTTTTGGGAGCAGGAGCATCAGCTGCAGAAAACTTACCTATTCAAAATGAATTATTTAGTGAATACTTTAAGAAATTAAAACCTAAAAATTATGATACTGATATGAATAGAGAATTGTATGCTTTTTTTAAACAAATGTTTAATATTGACATAAGAAAAGATAATCTAGATAATGCAAATTTTCCAACATTTGAAGAAGTTTTAGGGCTTTTAGATTTAGCAGAACAAAGAAGAGAAGGATTTAGAAATTTTGGACTTGAAAATTTAAATAATAGGAGTGATAGTATACGTTTTTTGAGACAGTATTTAATACTGTTGATGGCTGAAGCAATCCATAACACACCTAGAACAGATAATAAATATCACAAACTTTTAGTTGAAAATCTTTTACAAGATGATTTACTCCTTGATACAACTTTTATTAGTGCAAATTATGATATACATATAGACAATACAGTTACTGGTTTAAGAGATAAAGATAATTTGCCTATTATGCTTGATTATGGTGTAGAATTTACTAATTTTAAGGAAGAATTAAACTGGAGAAAACCAAAAGAACCATTAATTAAACTCTATAAGATACATGGTTCATTGAACTGGCTTTACTGTCCCATTTGTAACAGTTTAACTCTTACACCACATGAAGGTGGTGTTATGAAACTAATTGAAAACAGTTCAGAGACAAAATGTCTAGAATGCAATGAATTGACAGAACCTATTATAGTTCCACCAACATATTTTAAGAATATGTCAAATATATTTTTAAGTAATGTATGGAATGAAACAGAAAAAACTTTAAGAGATACTGACCTTTTAATATTTTGTGGATATTCATTTCCTGAAGCTGATATGCATATAAAATATATGTTAAAGAGAGTTCAGACAAATCGAAAAAAAGCCCCACTTAAAATAATGGTTTTTAACAATCATTCACAAAAACAAAGGATTACTTTAAAGAAAGAAGAAAGAAGATATAAACGTTTTTTGGGAGAAGATATTATATTTACTGATAATTCTTTTCAAGATTTTTCTATGAATCCATTAAATTTTATAAAAAGTATATATTAATTTGGCAATAATAGGATAAAATCCAATAGAAATAAAGTGAATTTAGGTATATAATAGAAAATAAAACATAGGGGGTATAAAAATGAAGGTTTTTGATTTAACTCATGTGACACACAATGATATGCCTGTATATGCAGAGCCTAATAGACCAGATATAAAAAAAGTAGCTATTATTGAAGAAAATGGATATCAAGAAACATTAATCAGTGTATTTTCTCACAATGGAACTCATATGGATTCACCAAAACATATGTATACTAAAGGGGAATCCTTAGATACATTGGATATAGAAAATTTTGTTGGTCAGGCTTATGTATTAGAACTTGAGCAAGGAAGCAAAAATATAGAATTGGAATATCTAAAAAAATATGAAGATGAAATAAAAAGTAGTGAGTTTATAATATTTAAATCAGGCTGGTCAAAGTTTTGGGATAAAAAACAATATTATTTAGGTTATCCTACTTTAACAGAAGAGGCTGCACACTATATAGCTGATAGTAATATAAAAGGAATAGGGATTGATATGTTGTCAGTAGATAGATATGATACATTAGCGTTTGAAGTGCATCATATTTTATTTGAAAAAGGTAAAATAATAATAGAAAATCTTACAAATTTAGAAGCTGTGCCAGAAAGATTTTTATTTATAGCAGCTCCATTTAAGTATAATGATGCTGATGGTGCTCCAGTAAGAGCAATAGCCATAGTAGAATAATATTTTACTATAAAATAAAGTGACATAGGTGTAATATACAAAGTATTAAAGGAGATTATAGTATGATGAGTGATTTAAAAGATAAAATGACAGAATTATCAGATGAAAATGAATTAAATTTAAATGAAACTAAAATATACAATGTATTAGATAAATTAAATATTAAATATGAGGTAGTAGAACATGAAGCTGTATATACAGCAGAACAGTTAGTAATTTTAAATGATATAACAAAAGGATGTCAGTGTAAAAATTTATTTTTAAGAAATGCTAAAGGAAATAAATACTATCTAATTGTAGTTAGAGGGGATAAACATGTTGATTTAAATTCAGTTAAAGAAAAAATAGGAAGTTCTAGGTTATCATTTGCTTCGCCTGAAAGATTATACAATGTACTTAAACTTCTTCCTGGAAGTGTAAATCCTTTTTCATTGGTAAATGATACAGAAAGAAAAGTAGAGCTTTACATAGATGAGGATGTAATTAAAGAAGAGTATTTAAATTTTCATCCGAATATAAATACTAAAACTGTAAACATATCTAGAAAGGGCTTTGAAGAATTTTTGGAATATTTAAAATATCCAATACAAAGTATTGATGTTTAAGTTTTGATAATGGGAGCAAATTTTAATTAGCTAATCGAGGGGAGAAAAAATGTTTGGAGTAATAGCAAATAGTCTAGCAATTGCAGGAGGATGTATAGTAGGTCTTATAATCAAAGGAGGATTACCTCAAAGAGTAAGTGATACTATAATGAATGGAATTGCATTATGTGTATTATATATAGGGATATCAGGAGCACTAGAAGGAAAAAATACACTAGTAACGATAATATCTATAGCTTTAGGGGCTTTAATAGGAGAATTAATAGATATTGATAAATGGGTAAATAAATTAGGGGCATTTTTACAGAGTAGATTTTCTAAAGGCAACAAAAAAGATTCTATTGCTGAAGGTTTTATATCATCTAGTTTGTTATTTTGCATAGGGGCTATGGCAGTAGTTGGTTCATTAGAAAGTGGACTTACAGGAAGCCATGATACTCTATTTGTAAAATCAGTAATAGATGGGATAGCTTCTATTATATTTACGGCTTCTTTAGGTATAGGTGTAATGTTTTCTGCTGTATCTGTATTTTTATATGAAGGTATTATATGTTTAGGGGCATCATTCTTAAATGGATTTTTAAGTGATCCTGTAGTTACAGAAATGACAGCTGCAGGAAGTTTATTAATTATAGGTCTTGGTTTAAATGTACTTAAGCTAACAAATATAAAGGTAGCAAATCTTTTACCAGCTATATTTATGCCAATATTATTTGGTGTGTTTGGATTAATCTAGAAATTAAAAACTTAAAGTTTGTCTAAATTTTTTAAAAACTTTAGACAAATTTTTTATTTAGAAGGAAAATGGCTTTTATCATCAAATTAATAATTATAGTAGAAATAAGTTTAATATTATGATTATAAAGTTTATATTAAATTTATTTTATTGATGAAACTAATGGGGGAGGTTAAAACTCAATGATTACATTTGATGTAAATGGAGCTATTATCAGGTTTGATGATACAAAAAATAATTATAATAAGATAAGAAAAATTTTTAAATTGTATGCTTTAGAAATTTCTAAAAACTTTGAGAGAGATTGTTTAAATAATTTTCAAAATCTAAAACAAATATCAGATAGAGGTCTAAATCTAGGAGAAAAATATATAGAGGAATCTTTTAAGAAAGGAATCGAGACTATAGTGAGTTTTGGAATTATAACTATAGATATTGATACCTTTAAAAGTGTTTATTGTGAAAAATATTTAGATTTTAAAAGGCTTTTTAATAACTTAAATAAAACTTTTATTATACCAAATAAGAATAAAAAAAATAATTATGCAAATTTTTTAGAAATCGAATCTACAGTAAAAAAAATGAGTAATTATTTGTATAATGATTGTTTCAAAATTCATTATGCTGTTATAGATGCTCTTATAGAAAATAGAGTCAGTGAAGTCCATTCTTATATTGATGAGGAATCTATAAAAAAATCTAATGCCTTATTTAATAATTATAAAGATGGTTTTATTGGAAAAGCAGATGAGTGTAAGGTTGTAAAACAAATAATAACATTAAATCCATATAGAGAAGACGTATACGAATTTTTGGTAAAAGAGGATGGTGATTTTAGTAAAGAGATTGAAAGATTAACTGAGTTTTTAGGATATGATATAAAAGAATATAAGGCTTCCTTAATGGACCTTTATATAAATGAACTAGTAGAGAGCGATGAAAGTGATGCTGAAAATGCAAGAGAGAAGATTGAAAAGTATGCTAAGTATATTGGATGTAGTGATGAAAATCTATATATAGCAAGAGTTAATGCCATATACACTTTTGCCAATGCATAAATTTTATATAATCTGTAAATAAAAAAATATATGATTGTACTAAAATTTTAAATAAAAAATACTTGTTAAGCTTACTAAAAAATAATTTATATTTTCTAGATAAAAACCATTCCTTTAAAGGTGTGGTTTTTTATTTTTTCAGCTATATTCTATCTAACTTATTAAAGAAAATTTCTATGGTATTTTATTAATCATAAAGATTATATTTAAATTTCACTTTTTTTATCATCCAATATAAGTAAAATTTTAAGTTAAAAATAGTTCATATTGTTAAGAGAACTTGAATTAAATAAAAAAGACAATATATTGACTAAATTGATTTGAATTGATATAATAAAATAGTCAACATGATGTCGTATATTTGAATTATTAATAGTCTACTAAAGAAATTTATTTCAAATATATATAACTCATGAACACTAATTATTATATGGAGGAATCAATTATGAAAGTAAATGTGTATGATGTAGAATCACTTGTAGATGATAAAATTAAAGTTATAGTTTCAGACTTAATTCCAAATAGTAAATTAAGAGTATCTATGAAAATGGAATTTCCATGGTGTAAAGGAGAGGAATTTTCATCTTATGGAGTACTTTATTCAAATGAAAAAGGAGAAGTGGATTTAGATTCAATGGAACCTTTAGAAGGGACTTATAAAACGGCTGACTGCATGGGGTTAATTTATTCCCTGAAAAAATCGAAAACTGAAGGTAAAAATTTTGCAGAAAATATATCTATTGATAAACCAATAATCATGAATATGATATTTGAATCTGATATTGAAAGAAAAGAAGTTGAGTTGAAGAGATTGTTTAAAACAGAAGATATTATCACAAAAGACATATCAGATGAATTTATAGGAAAATTATTTTATAAACAAAATTCTAGTAATAAAACAATTTTAGTTTTAGGTGGTTCTGATGGAAATTTAGATGCTTTAGAACTTTTAGCAGCTCCACTTGCATCTAGAGGATTCAATGTACTAACAGTTGCTTATTTTGCTTTAGAAGGATTGCCAAGTAAATTAGAAGAAGTACCATTAGAATACTTTGAAAACGTATTTAAATGGATTAGTGAAAATGAAATCACTAATACTAAAGAACTATTTGTACATGGAACATCAAAAGGTGGCGAGTTAGCACTTTTACTTGCTTCAAGATATAAACAAATTAAAAAAGTAGTAGTATCACAGCCTCATGCGTATTGTTTTCAAGCACTTGATGGACAGATGAATGGAAAAGATACTTCATCATGGTCATATAAAGGTAAGCCACTTCCATATATCAAAGTCGACAATAATATATTTTTTGAAGACCAGAAAAAAGATATAGAAAAAGGAATCCCATTTGGATTTACCAGTACCTATAAGAAAAGCATTGTAAGGGCAGACAATAAAGAAGAAGCCAGAATAAAAGTAGAAAATTCTGAAGCTGATATTCTTATGATTTCTGGAAAAGAAGATAATATTTGGAATAGTTATGATGGTTGTGTAGAAATCATGGAAAAACTTAAAAAAAATAACTACCAATATAATGTGGAACTATTAACATATGATAAGATGGGACATCCTTTACCAATTCCATATATTGTGCCTCTAAAGGAAACTTTATTTGTGAATATGGATGGAGGAATATTTTCTTCAGGAGGAACTGTAGAAGGTAATGCAAAAGGACAGTTTGAATCATGGAAAAGAACTATTGAATTTTATAAAGAACCTTTATCAATCGATATAAAAAAATAAAAATGACTATATTTTTCTATATATGCACAAAATCTATCAATTTTACAACTTTAATTTATTGTTTATATAATTTGTATGTTATATACTAGTTTTAACAAGATTGATAATTTATAAACAATTATAAGAGTTATTGAAAGGTGGAGTGAAATTATGGAAAGACTCACTAGAAGTGAACAGCCTCATATAAAATTTGGAATGTTTAAGATACGAATTCCATTTATACATTACAGATTTGAGAAACCAGAAGCTATTCAAGGCATAATATCAAGTATGACAAGCTTAGGAACTATTGGACTTAGCACGCAAATATTAGGATTACCATATGAAGTTGCATGGAGTATGGCTATCATTAACTCAATATTGTACTGCTTACATGTTTTTATGGGAGACCCAGTAGTTCCTGGCTGGATTACAGCTTCTATAACTCTTACAACTGCATATTTGTTAAAGTTCAATATTGGTATTGAAAGAATACAAGCATTAACAGCTTTACAAATAGACTTAGGAATTATATTTATTTTAATGGGGATAACAGGTATAGCTGGAAAACTAGTAAATAGAATCCCAAATTCCATCAAAGGTGGGATACTTATGGGAGTTGGTATATCAACTGTAATATCAGAATTTAGTCCTAAAGGCAGATTTGAATCTTATCCAATATCTATAACAGTAGGGATTTTAGTTGCTTGTTTTGTAATGTTTTCTGAAAAATTTGATGCTCTAAAAGTAAAGAATAAGTTTTTATTTCGATTAGGTCAATATGGAGTGGTTCCAGCTATTTTAGTGAGTTTAATTATAGGAATATTTAGTAAAGAAATAGGAATTCCTAGCTTTAATTTTGAAAATATTATTTATATAATGGATTTTCAAAAATTAATAGATACAGTATCTCCTTTTGGAATAGGTTTTCCAAGTATAATATTATTTATACAAGGATTGCCAATGGCTTTCATGATATACATAATTGCGTTTGGTGATTTTATAACAGGTGAAAATTTAGTTCTTTCTGAAAGTAAAAACAGAACAGATGAGTATATTGATTTTAATTCCAATAGGTCTAATGTTATAAGTGGAATAAGAAATATTGCTATGGCAGTTATTTCTCCATATATAGCTATGTGTGGTCCATTGGCGGCAACTCTTACTGGAAGTGTTGCTCAAAGATATAAGGTCGGAAAGGAAGCAATGCAGTCTATTTTTAGTGGTATGGGTACGTTAGTATGGGTTTCGGCTATTTTTATTTGCTTTTATCCAATTGCACAAATAGCTACTCCTCTTATACCATTAGCATTATCAGTGACACTTTTAGTTCAAGGTTATTTATGTACTAAACTATCAATGGAACTATGTGATACCGGTGTAGAGAGAGGTTTAATTGGGCTGATGGGTGGTGTAATTGCTGCTAAAGGTGGAACATGGGGTCTTGTAGTAGGCTTTATACTTTATTTTGTGCTAATAGATTCTAAAAAGAGAAGAGAAAATGATAGTAATTCATCAGAAGATTATGTATATGAAATATCAGATAAAAAGAAAACTATTTAAAATAAAAAATGAGTTGCAATTGTCTATTAATTGATTAATTGCAACTCATTTTTTATTTATTAACCCCAGGAATGACAAAAAATGCAAAATTTTTTCTTGACATAATTTTTTTGATATGTAATAATTGTTATACAACATATGTGTTTTATAAAATTTTAATGGAGAAGTGAACTTATATGCCACCTAAAGCAAAAATAACGAAAGAAATGATTTTGAATATTGTCTTGGATATTACAAGAGAAACAGGATTTGAAACTGTAAATGCAAGGAGTATTGCAAGTAAATTACAATGTTCTACTCGACCAATTTTTACTTGTTATGAAAACATGGATGAATTAAAATCTGAATTTCTTGCTTTTGCATACGAATACTATAATCAGTATGTTATTAATTATCATAACTCTGAAAATGTCAGTCACTATTTATTATTTCCACTTTCATACATTGAATTTGCTCAAGAAGAAACACATTTATTTAAGTTGCTATTTATAAACGATTTAGATTTGATGATGGAAGAGGCAAATGATTTTTATAAAGAAATTGATAATGAAAAAAAGGCAAGGCTTTTTTCGGAAAGCATTGGAATAGAGTTAGAATGTGCAAAAGTCATATTTTTAGATTTATTTCTTTATACTCATGGCATAGCTGTCTTAACAGCAACAAAAAAAATATCATTAGATAGAAATAGTGCTGAAAAAATGTTAAAAAATATATTATCAGCTTTTATAAGACAAGAAAAACCGGATTGGAATTTATCTATTTGATGTTTACTAACTAATACAGAAGGGGGTGCAATATGAAAACAAACCAATACTTAATTGATTTTTACAATAATTACGACGAAGATAGTCGGTTGGCATTAAAGCATGGAACAGTTGAATTCCTAACTACTATGCATTACATTGAGAAGTACATAAAACCTGGCGACCATGTGCTTGAAATTGGTGCTGCAACTGGTCGCTATTCTCACACGCTGGCACATCAGGGATATGATGTAGATGCAGTGGAATTGGTCGAACATAACATAGAAGTTTTCCGTAAAAATATTCAATCAAATAAAAATATAACTATTACTCAAGGTAATGCTATGGATTTATCTGTTTTTCCAGATAATGAATATGACATTACATTGTTGTTAGGTCCGTTGTATCATCTTTATAACAAAGAGGATAAACAACAAGCTCTACATGAGGCTATTCGTGTAACAAAGCATGGGGGTGTGATTTTTGCTGCATATGTTGTATCTGATGGCTGTCTTATTGATGAAGGGTTCAACCGTGGAAATATCAATGTAGCTGAATATATTGAAAAGGGCTTGATTGACCCACAGACATTTGCTACCAAGTCAGAGCCAAATGATTTGTTTGAACTTGTCCGTAAAGAAAACATTGACGATTTGATGTCTGTCTTTCCTGTAACAAGACTGCATTACGTCGCATCAGACGGTTTAGCTCTATGTATGCGTGAAGCAGTAGATGCTATGGATGATGACGCATTTGAGTTATATTTGAAGTATCACTTTGCTACTTGTGAACGCGAAGATTTAATAGGCGTTACGAGTCATGCGATTGATATATTCAGAAAATAAACAATAGAAGATAAAAAAACAAACAGAGGGTCGTAAAATCAAAATTTTCTGACCCTCCGAATTTTGAAAATCTATGTTGAGTGTAGTATAAAAGTAGCTATTTTTATGTCTATTCTTATTGAGAGCGTAAACGTTCTGTAAGGGATTGTTTTTCTAGATTTCTTATAAGTAATTCAATTATTAATATTTGTATGCATATTAACACAAATGAAAAAATTAAAATAGAAAAGATAGAAAAATTGAAATTAATGAAGTCTAATCTAATAACATCTTTTATAAAAAAGCAGAGTAATTTTGAACCACAATAACCCAATATAATCGATACAAATATAGCTTTAATACTCAAATTCAAACCTTCTCGATAGAGCATTTTGTGCAACTGTTTTTTTGTCATTCCAACTGCCTGAAGCAAGGCAAACTCTTTTTTTCTAATTAATACACTATTTACAAGAATATTTGTCATATTAAGGATACCAAAACAGGAAATTAAGCCAACAAATACATATGCAGCTATAATCATATACTTAAAAGCTCTAGTTAGCATTTTATAATCATTATCATATGAATAAAGGATTAAATTTGAATTATTTTGAATAATATTTAATAGTTTTTCTTCAACTTCTTTTGAATATTTTTTATCAGATAAAATTGAAAAATGTAAATTTGTATTATATGGTGTTATTTTATCTAAAGCCTTATCTGAAGTAAAGAACATACATCCTGTATTGGAATTATCGATTATTCCAACTATTTTCATTTGTCTTTTGATGATGTCATTTCCACTAAATATGTTAAATGTAATTGTACTTCCAATTTTCAAATCAACTCCATAAGATTTTGTTTTATATTTATTTACAATTAAGCTGTTTGAATCCAATTGATTATAGTCAATTTTTCCATTTACAATATACTTTTGGAATGATTTTGCAAGCTCTGGTGTGATACCTTCAATCAATGTTGTAACTTTACTTCCATCTTCATCTTTAATTGAAGGGTCTATAACTTCACATTTAATTCCTTTAGATTCAATTACCTTTTGTACTCCATAAATTGAATTGATTTCATTTTTAAGAGTGTTTGTAAATGGATTATTTTGCTGAATTTGTGTAATGCGTTCATACAAATTGTCAATTTTATTTCCAATAATATAATTTTCATTATAAACGAATGTCTGAGACATCTGTTTGTTAAAATCTATAGAATTAGCAAGACTAGCAATTGAAATAAATAATATTCCACTAATACTCAATGAAATTAATGCTATTAAATTTTTCTTTCTATTTACCTCAATATTTTTTAGTGCTAAATTTTTAATATTTATATGATTAAGTGTTTTAATTTTATTTCTAAATTTAATTTCTGTATATTGCATAGCTTCAATAGCAGAAGTTTTAGAAATAATTCTAGCTGGTTTATTTAAAGAAATTCTTACAGTCAAAAATATTACTATTGATAATACTACAGTAATAAATAAGTCAGTAGTCATTTGCCATGCTAAAGGTTGAATTATATATGTAATTATACAGGATGATATAATGCCTATTGGAATAAAAATAATAGATAAAATATTTCCTTGTAGATAAATAATCTTTTTTAATTGCAAAGAAGTCATACCAAGTGCTTTCAATTTTGCATACATTTGAACCGAATTAACAACTGAAATATAAAAAATACTATAAATAACAAATAAACTAGAAAAAAGAATAATTACTCCTACTATTAAAACTGTAATAACTTGTTCACTATCAATTAAATTTGATTCAATATAATTATCATTTAAATATATATTATGTTTTTTAATATTTAAAGAGGAACCAATTTCATTTAATTGAGTCTTAATTGAAGTAGGAGATTTTTCTAAATTTTCTTTTGATAATCTAACTAATACATCTACAGTATTTGGAGTTGCTTCATCAAAATTATTGCTTTTGATTTGTAAAGGTGTAGAAGCTACATTCTTTAGATTATCATTGGAAACAACTGTATAGTATTGCTTAGCATTATCTTGATAATAATTTTCTACAAATCCAACAATAATAAAATTACTTTGTATTTCTTTGTTAGTAATATTATCACGATATTTTAATGTAATACTATCTCCAAGGTCTTTATTTAAACCAAGTTCATGCAGATATTTTTCTGAAATAGCAATTTCATATTTATTTGTTGGTATAGTTCCTTTTAGTAGTTTAAAATTCAGAAGCTCAATTGCAGTGTTATCTGCATATATCATTGACATCCTATAATCTGATTTTATCTTATTACCAAGTAACTTATAAACTCCTACGCTACTAAAGTTTTTATTTTGCTGTAATATATTTTTTGATTTTTCATTTACAGATTGATATCTCGCATGATAGGGAGATGCATTAACTAAATCCATAGAACCATTATATGAAACTAAAGCAGTCGTTAATAATAAACATGTAGAAATCATTATAATAATACCTGAAAGAAAAAATTTAAGCTTATTAATTTTTAAATCATTCAATGCTATTTTTCTAATGAAAGCACCATTATTATTTTTAAACATATATTTCACCTCCTAGTTATCAATTTTCCCATCTTCAATACGAATAATTCTATCTGCTAATTGTGCAATTTCATTATTATGGGTAATCATTACAATTGTTTGGTTAAATTTCTCACTTGTCATTTTAAGTAAACCTAATACATCTGCACTTGTTTTACTGTCAAGATTACCTGTTGGTTCATCAGCAAGTATAATAGCAGGTTTCGTTACAAGTGCCCTTGCAATAGCAACACGTTGCTGTTGTCCTCCAGAAAGATTACCTGGAACATCATATAGTTTTTCATCTAGTGCTAGTAGACTTATAATTTCATTTATAAAGTCTTTATCTAGTGTTTCACCATCCAATCCAATTGGCAAAATGATATTTTCATATACATTAAGTAAGGGAACAAGATTATAATTTTGGAATATAAAACCTATGTTTCTACGTCGAAAAATTGTAAGTTGTTCATCATTCATAGTTGATAATTCTTTTCCTCTTATAATTACATTTCCGGATGTAGGATTGTCTAAACCGCCCATCATATTTAATAATGTAGATTTACCACTACCAGATGTACCTACAATAGAAATAAATTCACCTTTTTCAACAGATAGGCTCACACCATCAAGAGATTTTGTAATGTTTGAATTTCTACCATAATATTTCTTTAAGTCTATTACTTGTAAAATACTCATCATAAGGACCTCCTTCATATATTGTAAGTACAGTATATAATCAAAATGTTGCAGAATTATCACAAATAAAATATTTGAAAATTTATTTATTAGGCAAAAATATAGAAAAAGTAGAGCCTTTTCCAATTTTTGATGTAACTTTAATATATCCACCTTGAAGAGATATAATTTTTCTTGAGAGATATAGACCAATTCCAATACCATCTATATCATGTACATCTTCTTCACGATAGAATCTCTTAAAAATTTCTGCTTGGTGACTTTCTGATATGCCTTTTCCAGTATCAGTAATATCTATTTTAACATACATAACCCAGCATTCTGTAGATATATGTATTTTACCTTTAGGGCTTGTGTACTTCACTGCATTATCTAATATATTGAAAATAGCTTCAGAAGTCCATTTTTTATCATGACATATACATAAGTTTGAATCACAATCAACTGTAACTTCAATGTCCTTTTTTTCAGCATCAAATAAAATTCCACTAAGTGAAGTAGCAATTGTTTCATAAATCAAATTCTTCTTTTTAGATAATTTAATTATACCTGTTTCTAGTCTTGAAGTTTTTATCATAGACTGCATTAAAAATTCTAATTTATCTAATTGACCTTGCATATCTATCAAAAACTCATTTTGAATTTCCGCTTTAAGATTCTGATTTAATAGGGTAGTATTAATTATCTTTAAGTTTGCAATAGGAGTTTTGATTTGATGAGATATATCAGAAACTAATTCTTGTAAATCAGCTTTTTCCATAGCAATATTATGACGACTTTCTTGAATGACTTCATACATTCTAATCATTCTATGATTAATACGTGACAAAAGTGTTTCTTCTTCAAAAGCAATTTCTAGATTATCTTCACTATTCATCATCTTATCTAAAGTTAAACATATCTCAGAGCAAAAGAGAGTTATTTTCTTATGAAGTAAGTGTATGATTAATAATATAAAACCACAGAATATTATTGTATATATTAATAATAGGGCAACTATTTTAAAATCATTAGTTATTATATAAATTGCTATATTGAATAGAATAACTGTAAGAGCCATACTAACAGCTATTATTAAATAAATAGTATTAAAAGAAAATTTTTTAAAATTCATTTTTTTCACCTATCCACATGTATCCCATACCATATAGTGTTTTAATATATTGAGAGTCATCTTTTTCAATTTTACTTCTAATTCTACTTATAACAGATGTCAAAGTATGTTCATCTACAAAATTAGCATCTATATCCCAAAGTTTTTCTAAAAGTATTTTTCTTGTTAGAATATTTTTAGGATTTTCAATAAATAGTTTTAAAGTACGATATTCTAGTGGCGTAAATACAATTTGATTGCCATTTATACATGCAGAGAGCTCAGAAAAGTTAATCTTGAGATGTCCATCATCATAGCAATCTTGTTTTGTTTTTGTTGTAATATGCTTTAAAAGTGCTCTTACTTTTTGTTTAAACACATTGATGTTAAATGGTTTTGTTATATAATCCAAAGCTCCAAGTTCATAACCTTTAATCATATCATATTCCATATCATTGGCAGTTAAAAAAATTATAGGGATATCATAATTTTCTTTAATTTTCTTGCATAAATCAAATCCGCTTTTATCTGGTAGATTAACATCTAAAATAATTAAATCAAATTTGTGGTTAGCAATAGATTCTAAAGCAGATATAGCTGTAAATTTTGAAATAACCATATATCTCTCTTCATTTAAGTTATATGATAGTGTTTTATTTAATATAGTATCATCTTCTACTACTAATATTTTTTCCATATATTCACTCCTTTTATTTTTAATATTCTATACAAAGTCAATTATAGACTCAAAATGTTGCTAAATTGTCATAAATAATATAAATTATTTATATAAATAAAATATTTAATAAATAATCTGCCCTAGAATTTATCATAGGACAGACTAATTATTAAATATATAAAATTATTTTAACCAAGATGGATTTCCAGGTACAAATATTCTTTTACCAAATTTTGAAGTATATTCATCCAAAGCCTTCTCAATAAGCTCATTATTGCCTTTAAAAGAGGTAGTGTTTTTTATAGTTTCAAGGTTTTGGCTAAATGGGCAAGCAGATATACACATACCACAGTCTGTGCCTAGATATCTCCATTTAATATAACATGTTTCATGTTCAATCACCCAATTATATTTTCCATCATCACCAATTTTAATATCATTAGAAAGTGAGTGAGAAGGGCAATTAAAAGAACATTTTTTACATACTTTGCAAAAGTCTTCAAGTCCAAAATCAACATATTCATCTTCTATAAGTGGAATGTCAGTAGTGACAACCCCTAGTCTAAGTCTAGAACCATAATCTTTATTTGTAAGTATTGCATTTCTCCCTATATCACCTAATCCAGCATCACGAGCTATAAAAACAGGCATTACTAGATAATTAGCATCCATATGATTTCTAGCATCATATCCTAGGTTTCTTATGTAGTAACTTAAAATCATACCGACAATAGATGCATCTACATAACATTTTGAAGTTTCTATAACTTCACATATCATTGGGGCTCTGTTTATCATTTCTTTATCCATTTCACATCCAAATACAATTGCATATTTATGAGATAGATTAACTTCTTCGCCGTAGTTTTCTTCATGCCTACCTCTATTTGTATAAATATGGTAGTCTTTTAATCTAGTTATACCAATCACAGAAGCTCCATATTGCTTTGCAAACCCTTTTATCTTTTTAGTCATTGACTTTGCATCTACATCTACTTTATTGTCACAAATTTTTCCTTCACATAGTGATTTTATATCAGATAAAAAGTCAAATGCACTACTTGCCATTGGAGAATTTATCTCATTATAAGTCATAGTTCCTTCACTACATAAATTTGGTCTACTTCTTATACTATCATCAACTTCTTTTTTTTCAGGATTTTTCTCATAATAGTCATTATAAGCAAAACCATTTTTTTTATAATTTGCTCTTGCAAACATAGTATTTCTTTCATCAACCCTTTTCAATTCTATTCCCCCTAGTAAAAGTATAATTAAATAATATAACCTTATCCTTACATAACTTAATTATATAAGAATAAGGTTATATTTTCAATTTAAGCGTCGTTAAATTAAATAATTTGTATTTATACAAGTTTTACAATATTTTTACATATAAATTATATTAATAATAAATAATAAAAAATTTAAGAATAAATATGATTTATTGTCTTTAAATGGAGTGTATTGACATATTGTAAAAAATCTTATTATAATAAATATACTAAGAATTAATACAAATTGATAAAGAAAGAAGTGAATTTATATGTCAAGAAATAAGCATTCTGATAAGATAAGAAGTCAGATATTAGAAGTTGCATGGAAAATATTTGAAGAAAGTGACTATGATGATGTAACCATGCAACAAGTCGTAGATACTCTTGATATATCTAAAGAATCTGTATACTATCATTTTAAAGATAAAGAAGTCCTGTTCGAAGAGATTATATCAAATATTTTAAAAGTAGAGATAGAAGATTTAAAGTTAATATTACATAATTCTGACTTTACGATTAGAGAAAAAATATCTGCGTTTATCTTATGTATATCTAGCTCAGAAATAAGAAAGAAATTGATTGATTATATGTGCTCTCAAAAAAAACCTACCTTCTTTATAAAGAGTATACGAGCATCTACGCTTGAAATTACTCCTTTATTATCTTACTTAATAAAACAAGGTATTGAAGAAGGTGTTTTTAAAACTGATTATCCAGATGAAATGTCTGAATTATTTATAATATTAATAAATATTTGGTTAGACCCAGTATTATTTAGTGAAAGTACAGAAAAACATTTCAAACGTATTGAATGTCTAGCTAATTTATTAAGTGCAAGTGGTGTACCTATTATAGCTGATAACGACTTAAAATTAATTAAAGCATTTTATAGAGAATGTTCTAAAGAAAAATAACCTATAAATAAGAAAAATAATCTATAAATAAAAAACTGTAATTAAATTTGAGAAAAAATAAATTTAATTACAGTTTTTTTAGTAAAATAAGTGTATCTATATATTTTTTAATAAGATAGAGCAAGAAAATACTATTTTACAAGTTTAAAAATAAAAATATAAGGAGGAGAAAATTTGAATTTATTAATTATTGAAGATGATACAAATTTAAATGAGGGTCTTTTTTATGCTTTTGAAAGTGAAGGATTTAATGTTTTAAAAGCTTATACAAAACAAGAAGGCTTACATGTATTTAATAATAAAAATATAGATTTTATAATTTTAGATTGTAACTTGCCAGATGGAAATGGATTTGATGTATGTAAGCAAATACGTGAAAAATCAGACATTCCAATTATAATGCTTACTGCAAGAGATTCAGAAATCGATGAGGTAACAGGATTAGAGATAGGGCTAGATGATTATATCACAAAACCATTTTCTCTATCTGTATTAAAAGCAAGAGTTAAAGTAGCAATAAGAAAAAAATCAAATAATAAAGTGATATATTCTAATGGAATAAAACTAGACCAAAATTCACTAAAAGTATATAAAAATGAAGTGGATTTGGAGCTTAGTGCTGTAGAATATAAGCTTATTAATTATTTAATTGAGAATAAAGGTCAAATATTATTAAAAGAACAAATTTTAAATCATATATGGGATAGTGAAGAAAATTATGTTGATGAGAATATTGTATCTGTAAATATAAGAAGACTTAGAATGAAGGTAGAAGATAATCCATCTAATCCAAAGTATATAAAAACAGCTTATGGAATGGGATATCTATGGAATGAGGTAGAATAATATGTTGGTCCTATTTTTTGCGATATGTATGATAATTATATCTATAATAACTATTAAAAAAAGTCAAAATACATGTGATGAATTGAGTCTAATGTTAAATCAATTATTGGAAGGTAAAGAAGTTTCTTATCCGGATACAAAAGATACAAGAGTATCAAAAATTTCTTATCAAGTAAAAAAAGTTAAAGATATGATAGAAATAGAAGTAGAGCAGTCAAAATCAGAAAAAGAAGCAATTAAAAGTTTAATTTCAAATATGTCACATCAATTAAAAACACCACTTTCAAATATTACCATTTACTGTGAACTTTTAGAAAATATGAATCTTCCTACATCAAAAAAAGTGGAGTTCTTACAAAAAATGAAAAATCAAACTTTTAAAATTGACTGGTTGTTAGAATCTCTATTTAAGATGACCAAATTAGAAGATGGAGTTATTAGATTTGAAACAGAAGAATTGATGATTAAAGATACTATTGTTCAAAGTATCAGTACTGTTTTTAATAAAGCAGAATCTAAAAACATAAAAATAAATTTAGAAACATTTTCAGATATAAAGTTATTTCATAATAAGAAATGGACTATAGAGGCAATTGTAAATGTCTTAGAAAATGCAATAAAATATTCACCATCAGATAGTATAATTACTATTTCTGTAGAAAAAATGGAACTATATACTAAAATTATAATCAAAGATGAAGGAATAGGTATTGATAGTAAAGAATTGAACAATATTTTTAAACGATTTTATAGAAGTAAAAATGTTGAAAATCAAAATGGTACAGGAATTGGTCTATATCTTACAAGATTAATTTTAGAAAAGGAAAATGGAAATATTATAGTAGAATCTAAATTAGGAAGAGGAAGTTGTTTTAGTATCTTCTTACAAAATTGTAAGAGTTTAAATTAACTTTGTAGGATGGATGTAATTATCGTCACTTACAATATCTTATAAGAACTTATACTTTAAGTTATGTTGAAAGGAGAAATAAAATGAGTATATTAGTGACGAATCATTTAGTAAAACATTATGGAGAAGATGAAAACAAGGTCAATGCTCTAAATGGAGTAAACATAGAAATTGAACAGGCTACATTTACTGCTATAGTTGGAACTTCTGGGTCTGGTAAAAGTACATTATTAAACATTATAGGTGGGTTGGATAACCCTTCATCAGGAGATGTAATAATTAAAGGGAAAAACATATCTAAACTAAGAAAAAAGGATTTGACTGTATTTAGAAGAAGGAATATAGGTTTTATATTTCAAAATTACAGTTTAATACCAGTATTGAATGTCTATGATAATATTGCTCTTCCTGTTACATTAGATAAAGGAAGTTATGTGGACCATGATTATATTGAAATGTTAATGAATACATTAGGAATTTGGGATAAGCGTCTAAAATTTCCAAGTGAACTTTCTGGTGGACAACAACAGAGAGTAGCAATTGCTAGAGCCTTATCAAATAAACCTGCACTTATACTAGCTGATGAACCAACAGGAAATCTTGATAGTAAGACCACAATGGAAGTAGTATGTTTATTAAAAGAAAGTAGTGCAAAATTTCACCAAACAATACTTATGGTAACACATAATGAAAATATAGCACAAATATGCGATTCTATTATACATATTGAAGATGGAATTGTAGTAAATAATGGCGGTGAAATACTATGATATCTTTAATGAAGTTTGCAATTCAATATATTAAACATTATAAAAAACAATCTATATCTATAATTTTAAGTATCGTACTATCAGTAGCCTTATTAACAGGAATTGGTTCTCTAGTACATAGTGCAAATAAAAGTAGAATTGAGAAAATAAGAGAAGATAATGGAGATTATCATTTTTATTTTAAGGTAGATAATAAACAACTACAAAAAATTAAGAAAAACAAAAAATCAAATGAATACACTGTAAACAGACTTGGTATAACAAATACTAAAGGTTCTATAGATGAACCTTTCATTATGAAGTTTTTAAATGTGGATTCATCTTATTTAGATATGACAGGTAGAAAATTATTAAAAGGAAAGCTTCCTAGCAAAGAAGGAGAAATAGCGCTTGATACCTATTCATTAAATAATTTAAATCTAAAAGAGAAAATTGGAACGGAGATAAAATTAGACGGAAAAACTTATAAGTTATGTGGGATTTTATCTAATCTTTTAAATCCAGAAACTACTTTGGAGGGCTTTGTAGATAGTTCTACATTTTCTGAAGAAAATGGTAATTATATGGTTTATGTAAAATTTGATGAAAATAGAAATATAAAAAAACAAAGTTCTAAATTTATGAGAGAATTTAATATATCGAAAAAAAGTTCCCATGTAAACTGGAATTTATCAAGTGAATTTGGTGTAAAACCTCCAATAACTTTTGAAAGATATAGTATATTTCAATTCTTAAATTCTTTAAAGTTAAATACAAATGCAATTATTTTAATTATTGGAATATTTAGTGCAGCAGCAGTATATAGTATTTTCCATGTTTCTATACTTCAAAGAGTATCACAATATGGCGTTTTAGAAGTATTAGGTGCCAACAATAACCAACTTTTACTACTATTGTTTTTAGAATTATTTTTACTTTTCATCGTAGGTTTTCCTATAGGATGTATTTTAGGAATAGGAGTAGCTTCAACAATACATCAACAATTTCCTTATATATTCTTAGGTAGTGATATTATTTCAGGGTCATTTTTTATAAGTGAGAAATCTATCTACTTAGGATTTTTATTTTTAGCATTATTGTTAATTTTAATCACTATACGAGTTGTATATAAACTAAACAAATATTCTAGTATTGAGTCAATGAAAAATTTTGAAGTTACTAATAAACAAAATAGAGATATAAAAAGCATAAAGTTTTCTAACATGACAGCAGTATTATCTCATAAATATATGACTCAAAAAAAAGGAATGTTTATAGGAATTTTGTGTTCATTAGCTCTTGGGGGAATTATTTTTCTATGTTCTAGCTATTCTATACAACTTACCAGAAATAATAATGAACTTACAATGAAAGCCGATGATGGTTTAAATTCTGACTATCAAATAGCTATGCAAACAACTGATTTTGATGTAGGAATACCAAGAGATAAAATTTCAAAACTAAACGAAGTAGAAGGAGTATCAAGTATTTACCCAGTAAGGTATTTTTTGGGAGGTATACACATTAGAGATGAGCAATTACTTTGGAAAAATTTCTTTAAACCTCTTGAAAAAGATTACAGAATAAAGAATTTTTTCAATGGAATTTGCACTAAACAAAGTGATGGGGGACATCTCTTAAAGACAAATATCTATGGATATAATGCTGATATGTTAAAAGGATTAAATCCTTATATTATTGATGGAAAATTTGATAATTCTGACATGGTTAAAAACAATAAAGTGATTGTTAGACTTCCTATGGATGGTACTGGTATATATGGTGCAGTTGACATAAAGCCAGGAGATACTATCAAAGTTAAAGTGCCAAAAACAATGAAACCTACAGATGAGATTATTAAGTTTAAAGAAGAAGATAAAAATAATTATACAGTAAAAGAATTTGTAGTTGCTGCTACTGTAAAACGTGTAATGGCAAATAATATATACTTTATTGGCGATTATGGTATGGATATAGTTATGACAAATGAACAAATGGAAAGTAATTTTAATATCATAAATTACAATATGGCCAGTATAAAAAAGACGAAAGAAAGCAATAGCATGGAAGTAGCTAAAGAAATAAAGAATGTTATACATAATATAAAACGATGTATTGTGACAGATTATACCATTGCTATTGAAAAAAATAATATTTATTTAAACCAGAAATTATTGTTTATATATGGTATTGTATTTGTACTTCTAAGCATAAGTTTGTTTCATATTATCAATACAGTGAGTTATTTAGTTTTTTCAAGAAGACATGAATTTGGAATTTTAAGAGCTATGGGAATCACAGATAATAAGTTCTTGATTATGATGATGAGGGAAGGTTTCTTATATGGATTATATGCAAGTATTATAATGGCAATTGGAAGTATTATTGGGCAATCCATGATTTATTTTATAGTAAAACGCGTATATTTATATATAAATCCAGTCTTTAATATAAATATGTCTCTATACATGGGTATGATTATTTTAAATATTACTATTAGCATTATTGCAGTTATCATTCCAGTAAAACAAATATTAAAGAGTGATATTATTTCAGAAATAAATAGAGATTAAAATTTTTAATAACGATTAATAAATTAAACTATGTAAATATTAAATAACCTCTTAATTGATATACAGTAAAGTTATATCAGTTAAGAGGTTTATATTAGTTTTTAATCTAAATAAATTACCTAAAATGCTTTAAGATATATTATTTTGTATAGTTATCAAAATAACCTTGTATGTAAATAATAGGAGTACCTTTATCTCCACTTCCAGAAGTTAAATCTGCTAAAGAACCTATAAGGTCTGTAAGTCTTCTTGGAGTAGTACCTTGAGAAACCATATTTCCTGTTAAATCATCAGATTTATTATCTTTTTCAACTATGTATTTTGAAATTGCTTCTTTTAACTCATCTCCAGATAAGTCAGCAAAGTCATTATCAGCTAAATATTTTAATTTTACCTCATTTGGAGTACCCTCTAGGCCTTTTGTATAAGCAGGAGAAACTACTGGGTCAGCTAGCTCCCATATTTTTCCTACAGGGTCTTTGAAAGCTCCATCTCCATAAACCATTACTTCTACATTTTTACCTGTAATTTCTTTTATATTGCTTTGAATTTTATTTACAACTTCATCACAATTTATAGGGAATAATTTTACAGTTTCTTCTGTAGCTTTGTTTGAACCTAAAAGTCCATATTGGTCATTATATCCACTGCCATCTACACTTGATGTCATTATATCATCAAGAGAATATACTTTTTTAGCACCATTTTGATTTAAAATTCTCTTTGTTCTCTGTCTTGTATGTATATCACAAGTTAAAACACTTGTTGTGTAATTAAGTATAGTTTTTGGGTTATTAGCAAAAACTATTTCTACTTCTGCGCCACACTCTTTAATTAAATTTTTATAATAATCAACATAATCAACACCAGTAAATGTATGTTTATTATATCCAAATAGCTCTCTATATTTTTCTTCTGTTAACACATCTGACCAAGGGTTTATTCCTTTGTCATCAAGTTCATCAAGACTTATTAAGTGATTTCCAACTTCATCAGAAGGGTAGCTTAACATTAATACAATTTTTCTACATCCTTTTGCAATACCCTTTAGACATATTGCAAAACGATTTCTACTTAAAATTGGGAATATAACACCAACAGTATCATCTCCAAATTTATCTTTTACATCTTTTGCTATATTGTCAACATGAGCATAGTTTCCTTGTGCTCTAGCAACAACAGCTTCTGTAACAGCAATTACATCTTTGTCTCTAACTTCAAAGTTTTCATTCTTTGATGCATTTAAAACAGAATCAACAACTATTTTAACTAAGTCATCTCCTTGTCTTATAATAGGTGCTCTAACACCTCTTGAAACAGTTCCAACTAATCTATCCATTATTTAAAATCCTCCTAAAGAATTAATATTGTCATATTAGTACCATGTATATTATAATTCAAATATAATCATAAGTAAAATAAATAATACTAATATTTGATATAAGGAGTAGTTATGTATGAACGTAAAACTTGAATTATATAAAGTTTTCAATGCAGTTGTAAGTCATAAAAGCTTTTCTCTTGCTGCCAAAGAATTATTTATGTCACAGCCAGCTGTAAGCCAGTCAATTAAACAATTAGAAGAACAATTAGATACAATATTATTTTATAGAAATAATAAAGGTGTAAAGTTAACTCCAGAAGGGAAAATTTTAAGTGAACATGTTGCTACTGCATTAAACTTAATTGCATCAGGAGAAGATAGAATAAATAAATTTAAAAAATTGGAATATGGTTCATTAAAAATTGGAGTAGGAGACACAGCAGCACGTTTTTTTCTATTAAAGTATTTGGAAATTTTTCATAAGAAATACCCACATATACATGTATCTACAATAAATAGAACTAGTAGAGAACTTATATCATTACTTAAAGATGGTAATATTGATATAGCAATCATAAATATGCCAATAGAAGATGAGACATTAAATATCGTCGAATGTATTGAGATACATGACATATTTGTATGTGCAAATGATTACATAGAATACAAAGGAAAACAAATATCTTTAGAAGAATTAAATTTGTTCCCTTTGATAATGTTAGAAAATAAAGCAAATTCAAGACTTTATGTAAATGAATATTTTTTATCAAAAGGTATAAAACTAAATCCAGATATAGAATTAGGTTCTCATGAATTACTTTTAGAATTTGCATATATAAACCTTGGAGTATCTTGTGTTATAGAAGAATTTAGCATAGATTACTTAAATAGTGGAAAATTATTTAAATTAGACATAAAAGAACCAATACCTAAGAGAAATATAGGTTATTGCCATTTAAAAAATATATCTCTATCACTAGCAACAAAAGAGTTTCTAAGTATGATATCTAATAATATGTAAATTTGTGTTTAGTAATTCTAAAATAAGTTTAATAAAAATAAATTAAAGTGAGAAATACCTACATATACATATAT
>NZ_JAGWCT010000041.1:0-35526 GCF_020657815.1 Clostridioides sp. ZZV15-6597
TACTTGTATTGTATAAACTGTAAGTTAAAAGTATATTATTAACATCAGCTTCTTTATCACTTAAAAATAATCTTTCTGATTTTTGTCTGCAAATTTCATCTTTTTTGATTAGGTTATGATTTTCTTTTAAAATTGATTTTTTTTCTTCTTCATTTAAGTCTAAATTGTTCTCATCAAAATTTATTTTTTCTATAATACGATTTAAAACTGAATCCATAAAAAATAGTTTATATTCATTTATTCTATATATACTAACTCCTTCCATAACTAATAATTCAAAGTAATCTTTTTGTGTATATCCACGACCATAGTAAACACTATCATTTCTACAATCATAGATACCTGCAAAATACATACTTTGAGAACTAAGCTCATCTGAGAAATATAAGTATTTTACATAATCATTTTTTGATGCAATCTTACAAATATATTTTGTGTTTACTCCATTGTCAATTTCCTCAAAAAATCCATCTTTACTATTTTTCATAAAATTAACTAAGTTTAACATTTTATTCCCTCCTGAAATTTATGAAATATCATAATCTTATTTTAGAACTTCGGATTTATTAATTAAATCTGGATTTAATTAATAAATCCAATTATATTGATAATGATATTACCTTTTATAAAGATTGTCAAGAGAACTTTCTAAACAAAAAAAGACACCCTTACATTGAGAATGTCTTTTTTAATCATTATTTAATTAGTTGAAAATGGAACTTTTATAAGAACTTGTATTCTATAATATCTTTGATTTGATATAACTTTACTTGAACCTCTTTTTACATCTATATATTTTCCTGATTCTTTAATCTTTTTTATCTTATATTTGCATTCATCAGAAGAAAAATACTTTGGACTTATATTATTCCAATAACATTTTATATTATCTACTACAATTATATTTCTCATCTTATCAAATACTTCCTTTCATTTTATACTCTAAGGTAGCCTTTTTCTTTTTTCTTTTTAACACATAATTCAAAATAATTAATAGCTTCTGTTAAAGAACTACATTTTTTGATTTTTACAATTCCTCTTTTATCATCTTGTATATCAAAGTATGCAATTCTATATTCTTTTTTAGGGTTTGTATGTAATTCTATTAAATAATATTGTTTCTTCTTACCAATTACACGAGATAGTTTTTTATGTGATAGAAGCTGTACTCTTCCTTGATAAAATAAATCCTCTTTCTTTCTCCATTCTGGTATTTTTATACTTATTAAGTCATTTCTAAACATTTTATTCTTTACACCTTATTATCTATTATAAGGTGCTGCTCCTTCCATTCGATTGATTTATTTATCTGTATTGATAAAACTAAATTCTGTCTTTTGAATAGACTCAACTGTTTTACAAACTTCTTTCCAAGTACTTTTTCTCCCTTTTTTAGCTATATTTATAAATAAAATATGTTTAACTTGGTATTTTGATATATTCCTTTTTTTTGATACATTATTATTAAAAAATTTACTATTAAGACCACTACAATTCTTTACTTTACATTTAACTATTTCTACATTATTTAACTTTGATTTTATTTTTTTATCTAATATAACTACCATTTGTCTCAATGTTTCCATTTGTTTTTCTGTTACTTCATTAGTTATTTCTTCTTTGGAACTAACAGGATAACTTAATGACCATTCAAATGATAACACTCTCATTTAAATCACCTCATTTTTGTTATATTTGTATTTTTAAATAAAAATGAACCTATAAAAATAATTTTATTTTTAGGTTCATTTTCATTGAAATATATATAAATAAATATATTAATTATATATATTTATTTAATATATAATATCTAATAACATATATTTATTTATACAATTATGCAGATAAAAGTATATATTATATAATATTAAAAATATTTGAAAGGAATATATTTATTATGGATGAATTAAATTTATCAGAATTCACTATTATAGATAAAATAGAAACTTTGGACAAGATAATATTTTATGTAATACCTAAATATTATCCTTACTCATGTCCGATTTGTGGTGGAGCTTTAACAAAACATGCTAAAATTGAAAGACGTGCTAGAGATATAAATATTTTAAATAAAAATGTTATGATTATAATAAAGGCTTTTAGATTTAGATGCCTAGAATGTAATAATGTTTTTACACAACAATTTAACTCCATACACTATAGAGATAAAGTTACTATAAGGCTAATTACATATATAAAATTAAAAGCTTTGGAAATACAAAAAAAACAAAATGCAGAACTTTCAAAAGAACTAAATCTTTCAACAGCTACAATAAAAAACATAAGAAAGCTGTAAAATCTATTTTAAAACATAAAAAAGCTTTCACCTACTTTTATATTAAGGAAGTAAGTGAAAGCTCTCTAAAGCTTATTTAAAAGCTTGTTTTTTTCGTACATTCGTTCTTTTTCTAATATGCAGTATTTTTAGTTTGCCTTATATAAAACCTTAGCAATTTTATCTGAAGCTCCCTTATCCATTTCTTTTAGAACATGTGAATATATATTTAATGTTGTACTTATATCAGCATGACCTACTCTTTGAGATATTACATTTATAGGAATCTTTGACATTATAAGTAAAGTAACATGTGAGTGTCTTAAATCATGAAACCTAATGTGAGGTAAATTATTATTTTTCAAAAATCTAGTAAATTTTTTACTTATAACATCTTCTGCTATTGGTTTGCCTTCTTTATCAAAAAATACTAAGTTATGCTTATTTTTAATGCTGCCTTTTTTTAATGCATCTTTCATCTGTTTCAATTTAAATTCTTTTAACAGGTCCATGATTTCTGTTGGAGCTGAAATCATTCTTGTAGAACTTTCTGTTTTTGGTTCTTTTAATAAAACCTTCCCTTTTGTTCTACTAGTTATTTTGTCTATAAATATAGTATTCTCTTCAAAATCAACATTATCCCAAGTAATTCCTAAGATTTCAGAAAGTCTAAATCCTAATCCTAGTGCTAAGTTTATAGCTATCTTCATCTCAATATTAACATTATTACATGATTCTATTAAACTAAGCATCTGCTCTTTATCATATATATTGTTTTTATATTTTTTAGCACGAGGAATATCTATATCATCTATAATATTTTCTTTTATTAACTTAAGCTTATAGGCTCTTTTAAGTACAAGTTTAAGTATATTTATATGAACACGTATAGTCTTAGGGTTTAAATTATCAGATAATAAATCAATATATTCTTGTATATGCATAGCTGTTAATTCACTTAATTTATATTCTCCAAGATGTCTTGTAATATGATTCTTACATATTCTTGAATAGCTATCATATGTACTTATACATATATTTTTTTTGTGTCCTTCTAAAAAATCTAAAACAAATTCTCCAAAGGTAATATTGTTAGTATATAAAGCCCTATCTTTTTTAGAATTCTCAATTTCATTTATAATTGAAAAATCTTTATTATATATCTTTTCTTTAATTTCATTTAGCTTTTTATTTGCATCTCTCTTTTTAGAAAAAGAACCCATATTTTTTTGCTTTCTTTTTCCTAGATTATCTGGATATTCTAAATAAACTATAAAATTTTTATTTCTTTTTCTCACAAAAGCATTTACCAACATTTTAATATCTCTCCCAATTTTATTGTTTATTAACTAAAATATTTATATTTTTATTATAACATATATAGTAGCTAATCATTATTTTTCAATATCTTTAGTCCTAGAAATAGATTTTTTATCGAAACTAGATACTTAACTGTGTTAGTGAACTAGTTATTAGAAACAAAAAAATATTTTTAGAATTAATCTATTATGTATATCTAATAATTTAATCATTTTATTCATAAGCTAATTCATACTGTATATCATCTTTATTTATAACCTTTTTGAAATGTAAAATGGAATCTTTCTTTGAAAATTCTCTATAACTTCTGTCACTTAAAATATCATATTTCTTATTTAATAAGACTTTTTTTAAAATACGATTATCCTTAATTCTATAAAGTAAATTTTTAAGGTCTAGTCTAGATTTAGTATTTTCTAGCATGTGATAATCAGAGTTAACATTCTCTAACATATGGTAAGAAGAATAAACTTCTAATTCATAAAAATTAGATTCTAACATTTCTTCTAAATTCAAGCTTTTTTTAGACTCAATATATGATATAATTTTATCTTCTAATTTAAAATCTAATCTATACCTATCCAAACTAGCTTTTTCTTCATAAGATATTGAAGAATTCGAATAATTCTTTAAACTTACAAACAAAAGAAAATAGACAATTAAAGTTATAAATATCGCCAAAATAGGAACAGTAATATTTATAATAGTATTTTTTTGTTTATCATCCATACATACCCTCCTTAATCCAAAAGCTTCTTTAAATTTTGAGTATATAATATCATAATTTTTACAGGTCCATGATGCTCTTAAGATGCTCTAATCATTAGATTTATTTTACAAAAAAAATGTGTATAATCTTTAATTATACACATTCTCTCTTTTATTATTAATTATAAACTTTTAGTCATTAATACAATTGAATATACTTTAGTATTATTTATAAATTCAAATCTCTCCATATAATTTCTTGGCTAAATTCAAAGAGTTTATATTCTTTTCTTAGCATATCTACTAGTGTCTTAGTAACATCTATATATTGCATTACAATTAATCTAACTCTTTCATTAGGTATAAATTTTAATAATCCTAACATATTAGATAAATAAATAGGATTGCATTTTACAAATATATCTAATTCTCCAACTGAAGCTAATTTAGATATAGTGTGTCTAACTGAAAAACTAGATATATTATTAAATAAAAATACAATATCTCTGCCATTACTATAGTCCATTAACTTTTTTATGATTTTAAACCAATCCATAGTTAAAAATGTTATATCATTAAAAATACTAGTTGTTATATATTCACTTTTTCCAATTGATTTAGTTAGTTCTTCTATTTTAATATTTTTTGTATTTAATAATAATGAATGCTTCTTACCATCTGCTTTAAAAACAGCATTTCTAAAATAAAGTATATTTGTAAAATCAACTACTAAAATATTCTTTTTATCCATTACTCTTGTAAATTCTTCAATTAAATCAACTAAACTATTATCTGTTCCTGCAACAAATATATGCAACTTTGATTCCATACCTAATAATATCTTTTTTTCATCTTCACTAAATTCTACTTTAGAGGATGCATTGTATGTATCAGCCATTCTATAATATTTAAGGAAATTTAATTGTGTCTGAGTATATTTATGTCTTTCCTTTTCTAATTTATTTAAAAGTATAGTTATATTTTCATTTGCTTTATCTATTTTATCCTTATTCTCATTAGCTATCTCAAGTATCTTTTCTTTGTGTGCTGCTACAAGAATATCAACATCTTTTTGTTTAGCTTCTATTAAATTATTTAATTCCTCTATACCCTTTTTTAATTCATTTATCTCTTTATTTTTTTCTATTTCTATTTGCTTTTCTTTCTGAGATAATTCATATATCAATTTATTTTTTGAATCCATTTCTTTTTTTAACCCATCTATTTCTTTTTTTATATCTTTTTCCTTTTCAGCTAATTCTTTTTTTTGTTTTTCTATTTCTAGATTCATTTTCTTTATTATTTTATTGTTAGAATCAGATATCTCTTCTATTTCTAAATTTTTTTCTTTTAATAGTACTTCTTTATCCTCTATAGTCCTTTCTAACCCTTTTACCTTAACTTTTAATGCATCCATATCTCCACCAAAATCAGATAGGCTTATATTGTCATTAATATATATTTCATCATATTCTATTTCTTGTATTTCTTCTTCAGAATTATCTATATTTATCTTTTCAAATAATTTTTCTTTTCCCTTATCTTCTTGTGAAAAGCTTAATAAATCTAATAATTCAATGTCATTTTTAAAAAATAACAATTTCTTTTCCTCAATATTTATATGTTCAATATCTTCTTTAAACTTTTCATTTAAATATATCTTGATGCAGCTACCTGTTTTTGCAATTGTATTCAATTTTATAATTAAAATATCTAAATCATTCTCTAAAGAATAATCAATTAAATCTGAAAATGGTAAATCTTCCCTACTTAACTCTGTTCCAGCTATTAATATCACATAAACACCACCTTTATAAGATTATAAATATATATTTATATATAAAAAAAGAGAGTATATATTATATTTATATATATCTCTCTTTTTATTAAATTTATATTATATATATCTTTTTATTAAATTTATTTATAATAATTTATGTTTATGAATTAATCCTAGACCTTTAAGATTTACAAGTCTAGCATCTATTCCATTTAAACTAATCTCAGAGATTGAATCATTATATTTCTTCAAATGTTCAACTACAGGTTTTGACATTGGTTCACTAAGTACTTTTTTATGTGGAATTCCATTTTCAGTAACAGTTTCTTCAATAGCTAAAGCTCCTCCACCTACTGTTAAAATTCCTTTTAAAGACTCTATCTCTATATTTATTCCTTCAAGGTGTTCATTTAAGCTTTTTATAAGCATATCTGCGTATTTCTTTTTAGCTATTTTTATATCTTCAAGTAAATCTATCTTTTTTTCATCTCCAACAACTAGGTGGCCATTTTCTAGTACATATTCTTTTTCTTCTTCGGTCATACTGTAGTTATGTTTCATACTTACAACTTTAGCTACTATAGATTTTACTGTATTTCCACCAATTCTGAATGTGTTTTGACTCTTATCTATAACTCTACCATTTCTTACAATTGCAACATCTGTTGACCCTCCACCTATATCTATTAGAACTGATGTACCTTTCAAAAACTTTTTGTTCGCAACTACTTCAACAAGTTTTCCATCCTTTTCTTCATACATAACTCCAATGAATGCAGCTAATCCTTCAGGAAAAACAGCTATATTTTCAATTTTAAATTTCTTAACTATTTTATAAGGCAATACTAGACTTACAGTATTTATCTTAGATATTAATGTTTTTAATGCATCTTCATAATACATTTCAAGTGGTGGTAATAAAACAGATATATCAACACTTACATCTAATTCATCTACTCCAACCTTAAAATAATCTGCTACAAACATTATTGCTTTAATAAAAGATAAACTCAATGTTCTGAAAGTTGAATCTTGGTCATGTTTTGGATGAAGTGTTAAAGGTCTTTGTAAAACATCTTCAAATTCCCTAACTGCTAATAAACCATTAGCATAATCTTCATCGCCAATTGTTAAAATTGTTGATTCAGCATTTTTATAGCTTTCTGGTATAATATAATCATTTGGTACCCATGCAAAACTATTTTTAAATCTAATAATTTCCTCTTTTGTTCCATCATCATAAAAAACTTCTATTCTTGATTCAGAATTTCCTGCATCAAGACATATCCCTATTTTTTCAAATCTCATTCTAAATCCTCCATTATTCTTTCTTTATTTTAGTTTTCTATATATTATTATACTACATTATTATATTATTTAAATAAATTTATTTTAAAAATTTCTGAACAATATTTATTATTCTCTTCTTTTTCTATATCTGTATCCAAAAAAATAGTTTTATTTTGTTTTTCAAATATATCTATATCTTTTTTATTATTAAATGCTAAATATCCTTTTAATATATTATTGATATTATATATATTTTCTCTTATATCATCTTTATCTATATCTATATTATCTTTATTTTTTTTATTTATTATAAAATTCATTATTTTTTTAGATACTTTATTATTTTTATTTGATATATATGACATTCTATTTTTAACTTCTTTTATTTTACCATAAAATAAGTCGTCTTGATATAAATAATATTCACTTATATTTAATTCAATATTACTAAGTATAACAAAACTTCCTATATTATCTTTAATTTTATCAAAATATTTACATAACAAGTTTATTTCTTCTTTTGTAAAATCACATAGTCCTTTTATTAATATCAATACATGGTCATTTTGTGTTAAGTATGGCATTCTTTCTATTAAATCCATAATATTAAAAAATACCATTGTAGGATACACATTATTTTTAATAAAATAAGCTGTAGATACTACTCCATCTTCTGTTAATAAAATCAAATTCTTATCAGACATATAGTCTCCTTTCTTATATATTATATTTTATAAAAATAATATATATTTAGTTTAGATTTTATAATATATCCCTATATTGTTAACATATATAAATATATTACATATTTAATATTATTTATAATACTTATTATTTTTCTATAAATATAATAAGCTACTATAGTTTTATAGTAGCTTATATATTATGGAGTTACTGCAAAATATCTTGTATAACTAAATAAATCACTTCCTGACTTTCCTTTAATACCAGTAGTATTTTTCCTAACTATATCTAAAAAGTTATTCTCCTTATCTCCATATGAGCTTCTCATTCCTTTTGATGTTATAGATGTGTATGGAATTATAACATCAACATAAAAAGTTACCTTTGCGATTACAATTGGTTTACTTTTATAAGGTAAACCAGTCATAGGGTCTAATACCTCTTTATCTAATTCTTTTAAATAATCTGCTTTTGATTCAAAATATCTGCCTTCTTCTGTGGTTTTTTTAGCTCCAAATAAATATGTTAACAAAACATCATTTCGTCTATCATACATATCAATTACTTTATATTCTATCTGAGGAGTAATTCCTGGAAATGTTTTTACTGTTGAATTTCCCTTTGTAGATTCCTTCCCTCGTATCAAGGTAAAAACACCATTATTAATAGGGTTTTCGCTTTTTAAATCCTTTTTTATTGTATCTTTGTAATACTCACCTTTCAGTATTCCATTTCCACCTTTTTCTGTATTTAGATTCCAATTAGCTTTATCATATTTTGTTCTCATCAATAAATCCATATTGTTTATAAATAATGTTCCTAAAAACTCTTTATTCAAATATGTAATACCAAGACTAATTGGTGTAGTATAATATTCAGATAATCCATTTTCTTTTCTATGTCTATCAAAACCATATTCTTCATATAAGTTCTCTTCGACAGTTGTATTTACATATGAATTTTCATATTTTATACCTCTACTATTGACATTAGCAGGTAATAAATTTGTACCTATTTGTGCTATTCTAGGCATTGTATACCACAACATTCCCGTTTTATTAGTATTCCAATAGTGTATAGAAGTTCTTATATTTCCACATTTTTTAGTAAAATTTTTAAAATCTTCATTATCATATAACTCTAAAAATATTTCATTACGATTTCCTTCAATGTTTTCTTTTTTATTATAAATACCATCATAAACTGTTAATTCTTTGAAATTCCCATCATTTGAAGGAAATTTCATTTTATAAGCTTTTAAATTTGTATTTGTACTTGAATCTATAAAAAAATCATCCGTTGCTTGAGTTTGTTCCAATGCCATATCAGCAGCAGTTTTAACTATTATTTGTAGCTCTTTTGAATATTGATTAGCATACCATAAATCAATTAATGAAGAGACTATTATTATTAATAAATAATTTATAATAAAAATAACCAATAAATTTTTTGCCTTAAGCATTTTTAATACCTCTTTCTATTTTAAATATCTCAAACAAGGAACTTGATATATAAAATTTAATGGATATTCAAAATCGTTACGTTTAAACAGAAGAGAACCATCATTATTATCAGCTCCACCATGTTCTACCATGCTTATCCCTGCTGGTTGCATTGTAACTGATATAGCTAGTGTTTGTATATCTCCATAATCCTTAACATGTTCTTCATCTATTGCTGGGTATTGTTTATTTTCTATTGTGACATTATTTTTTATGTTAGAAACTATCTTTGTGGCCACACTTGATTGTTCTACCACCGCATTTAGTTGTCTTTCAAAAAGTGGGGTTATGGCTTTAGGTACACAGTTATTTCTTGATACTTCATTTTGTATTACAACTGCCAGAGGTTCTAATTTTGTGTATACAGATAAAGTATCTACAAAGACTATACCTATATTTAACAAAGTCATAAGCACCATTGAAAAAGCTAATACTTTAAATACAAGCCATACTGGTTTATAAGAAAACACTTCTATAATCACTTCCTAACTTAATAAATTTTTACTAGTTAAAAAGCTTATATGCTCTTTATTTTGTTGTTAAATCAGTAGTATCTTCTAATATTTTGCCTAATTCTAGGTCTATATCCTTTCCATCATTCATAGTGCTTATAGACCATGAATTTTGTGTTGCCTTTTCTATCTCTTTCCACATTAAAGGTTTACTTTCAATTACAAAAGTAAATAATAATACTGACATTGTTAACATAAAGACCCACATAAAAGCTTCTTTTAATGATATTACTATCAAGTTCATCACTCCTTAAAGGTACAAGTATAAACTTGTACCTTTTTTTATATAAAATTGACTATTTTACCAACCAGATGTAGCATCATCAAGCCCTGTATTATCTTCACCTTTATATTCATTAACTATTTTACCATTACTAGAACCAGCTATCTTCTGCCATACAGAATTAACTGTTCCTCCAACTGAATTTATACCTGTTTCTAATAAACCATTTTTACCAAACCCAAAATTAAACCCTTTAGCTGCTACAACAAGGACAGCAATTACTAAAAAAATACCTAATAATACTTTTTTCATAAAAAACACCTACTTTTATATAACTTAACTCTATTTAATCATAGCTACTTTTGCTACCCATGAAAGTATAACAAATTTAGCTAGTATTATATAAATCACTATCAAAGCTCTTGCACCTTTATTGGCCAATCTCTGTCCATTTTTTTTAACAGAGCTTCTTCTTTTCATAGATTGTTCTGTTTTTAATTCTCCTAGCTTTACCCTATTATCGACACCTCTTAATGATTGTTGAGCTACATTACAATAATTCACTACTGTAGAAGACTTATATAAATCTTTTAATTTAGCTGTAGCTACACTCTCATCAGAGTAAAGCTCTATGTTGTTACGATAAACAATAGCAAAGTTTTTTATCGCTTTATAATTTTCTTTATTTGGTACAAATTCTAAAGACTTTATATATTCATCTAGTGCTGGGGCTAGATTCGCATGTTGTCTTTTTACTAACTTACTATATAATTTTAAATACAGATTCGGAAATTTTTCTTCCAAACTTTTATCTTCATTTTCTATCATGCTATCAACAAATAATAAAAAAATTGGTTTTGAAAAACATAATATTAAAAATAAATATCCTTTAGGACCTGGAATTAAAACTAGACTTAAAATAGTTAATAATAAACCTAAAAGAAATAATCCTCTAAACAAACCTATTAATTCTGTTGGTTTTATATTTCTTTTAGTTGTATCTATATAAAGCTTTGCTCTATCTACTCTATATCTCATTTCTTTTATACTATAGTCTGAAGGTACTTGTCCTATATTATTAGTTATCCAGTCACAAAGACTTAAAAAGTTAACTATTATTTTTCTTTTATAAACATCATATTTAATTTTATTAGCATCTTTTCTAGCTTTTTTAGTACCTTTAGTTACACCTATTAGGTTATTTTCCTTCAAAATTCCCCAAATTGTCACTACTAAGAAGAAATATAATATGAAATTTTTAATAATTATTGAATTTAGCAACTATTTTGACCTCCCTTATAGTGACTGTGATTTAACTGATGTTAAATATGCTAAAGACCAAGCAACTAGTCCAACATCAGCAACTAATGATAATTTCCCAAATGTGTTATTTAGGAAGAAATTCATCATAAAACGGTCTTCATAGATACTAAACACGCAGTATGCACCTATTAAAAGCATTGATGCTATAATTTGTATTTTTCTCTCATTAAATATCTTATTATTTTCTTCTCTAGTATTTCTAATCTCTGCATTAGTTTCCATTACTATAGAAAATTCTGATTCAGAGTGCTCATCTGCTTTACTTTCATAAGAAATAGCAATTATACAAAACTCTGTAAAATTATGGCCAAGTTTATCATTCAACTTTTTAATTGCCTTCTCAAAGCTATAAGATTTGTTATCTATATCATCTAAAAATTCATTTACATATACACGTAAATTTGGATGAAAAGAATTTCTATACCTTCTTATGGCATTAAACACTCCGCCCCTTATATCAGATACTAATAAATCTGTCATATCCATTATTTGAGCCTCTTTCTTTTCATATCTAGTCAAGGACATAAACTTAAATACAACTAAAATTAAATAAAAGAATGCACAAAACATAGGAAGTGTAAGATTAACTGAATTTACTAGTACTGAAAATATTGTTGAAAACACAAAAGAAAGACTTGCTATAAAGATAACTAATCCAGATGGAGTTACATTGTCTTTTTCCATATCTAAATTTTCTATTATATCTTTAAAATAAATATACAGTTTATAATTTAATGTATTTTTATTTATAGTAGCTTTTCTCTCAGTATCTCTACTTAGTTGTCTTAATTTTTTTCCAAACTTTTCTTGAAATTTCTTATTTGTTGCTATCTTTGATTTTTCTAATAAGTTTATTAATTTTTTATTGTACATTACACAAAGCCCAAATATTGTAATAACTATACATGATATACTTAATTTAAATATTATCTCAAACATTCTTTCACCTTCTTTATAGTCTTAATTCTCCTGTTTTAATTAAGTTTTTAATAGAGCTATTTATTGAATAACATCTATTATCTGCTATAAAGTTCTATATTTTATGAAACTCTAATGGCATCATCTGAAGGCATAACAAATTTATCTATTTCTTTTTTTGATATTCCTCCTCTAATAAAGTTTGTTTTTGTTTTATCTGTTATATATCCTGTTTGGATAAATTCTCCTAGCATTTTTCTATTTCCATTTTCATCTGTTATTACTTCATCTTCTTTAAATTCAAATATATCATTTAATAGTGGGTTTCCATTTTCATCAGTGCCACAAACTTCTGTAATTCCAAGTATCTTTCTTTCACCTGTACTATCATAGATTGTCTGAGTTATGATAAAATCTATTACATTTGCTACATCTGTTAAGCTCTCTTTTTGAGAACATTTAGTTTCCTTTGATATCTCAGAGGCCATTCTAAATATAGCTTCTTTAGCACTACCTGAATGGAATGAACTCATAACTATATGGCCAGTTAAACAAGCCCTGTATATCTGAAAAAACTCCTTTGGTGTCCTACATTCTCCTGGAAGAATGGCATCTGGTGAAGCACGTAAAGAGTTTGATACTAAATTAGCCATTGTTCCAACTGTCTCAGAATCATCATCTATTGCAGCTGAGTTTACTTCCCAATGTATAACTCTATTTAGATTTATACCTTCTTCATCTCTTTCAGTCATAAATACTTCAGTAGGATTTTGTATAAAAATCTTTTTCTTACTCTTAGGAATTTCTTTTGCTAAACTATTAAGTAATGTTGTCTTCCCTGAGTTTGTTTTTCCTATGCAAAAACATCTCATACTTCCTGCTCTTCCAATTAACTTTATAAATTCAGCCATATCTTCACTACATGCACCACTTTTTACTATATCTTCAATACTCATTTTTATCTTTTTAAATTTACGAATAGATATAGTTTCTATTGGAAAATCATACTTACCAGTTCCTCTAGCATTTAAAGAGCTGTGAACAGCATTTACACGATATTTATCTTTCTTTGTTTTTGCATTTAATATGGGATATCCATCTGTAAACTGTGGTACTGTTCCTGTTCCATCATCTATTAATCTTAAAATGGTCATCTTAACTTCTTGAGGAGATGGGAAAGTTATTCTTCTACCATGTTCATCCAAATATGGATACCACAATCCTCTTCTTTGAACATTGATGGTTAGGTAATCTAATATTTCAATTTCATCTATAGATTCATCTTCTAAAGCTTTTTTTAATACTGATTCTCCAGAAATAGCTGCTGAAACATCTTCTAATAATAAATGTGTATTTAGTCTACCATTTTCTATGTATCCTTTTACATTTATTTGATGTTCATTAACATAATCGTTTATTTTCTGTATCATGATTTTATATTTTTTTTCATCTGATGATTCATAGTATTCTTTTGTTAATTGCCTAGAAATTACAGTTCTACATTGGCTTAAATATTCTTCAAATGAAATTCCATCATTTTTTGAGAAATCAGTATCATCCTTTTTATATACTCCAAAATCATTTTGAAGCTTAAATATATTTTTAGCAGATAACAAAGTATCACCTCGCTATTTGCAACTTTAATCAACACCACTTTATCTATCAAAACATCTTTATCTGTCAAATCTTCTATATTTCTTTTAAAACTTTAAAATCACTAATAATTTTTTTATTATATTTTTTTATATCACCTCCACAGACACATTTTTCTTTGCTAATTGTAAGTAATTTGCAACTACTGCATATAAATAAAAATTCTTTTGTTAGAATCTTATAATCTATTTCATAAATGTGTTTTTGAGTTATTGGTATTTGAGTATTATATATTTTTATTGATTCATTATCTTCACTTGATAGTACTAATTTTATTTTTATTATTGAACAATCATCAAAACATATAAAATTTGTAATTCCCATATTTAAAAATCTTAGTTTATCAAAATAAACACTTCGATTTAAATTTATTTTCTTCTGCTCTATGTAATTTTCAACATTACTGCTACATTTAACACAGTTAAATAGCTCATTATTATCATTATTTATATATTTTAAATATAAAAATACAAATGATGATAATTCTTCCTCTAATCCTTCTCTATTAAATGCAGGAAATCTTGTTTTTATTTCTCTTAGAGCTTCTTGATTATCTCCTACTTCAAACCATTCCTTTTTATTTTCTATTTGTGACTTTACTTCTGTTATATTTTTTTTGTGATTCAATATACTTTTATTCTTAATACATCTATAGATTTTTTGAATAATACAAATTAAAATTAGTATACAAATAATACTAATAATAAATATAATTTTTCCTCTCATTATTTAACCTTTCTTTTAAATCTCTATAATTTTATCTTCAAATGCATTTAAATTCTCACCCTCACTTTTTCCATAACTTTTGATTTTTTCAAAGCTTTCTTGTATCTCAGTTTCACTTATTTCTCTTTCCTCTAATTCTTTTTTATTTATAAGTAATTGATTATTTTTAGGTGTTATATCTAAAATTTCATCTATTATGTTATTTATTACATCTGAAAAATTTTTAAAAGCTTCTTTAGGTTCTTCTTCCCAGATTTTGTTTCCATTAATTCCTGCTTTTAATATCTCTTCGGAAAAATATATCTGACCTAAAATAGTCATTTCAATATCTTTAAAAGCTTTTTGAGTAAATGCTAAAACTTCTTCTGATACTTTATTTAATACAACTTTATTAGCTTTTAAAAAAGGGATTGCTAAAGTAGCTTGTGTATTTAGTGATTTCTTTAAATTAGATAAACATTTTATACTCTGGTCTGCTACATTGATTATTTTATTGCATTTTATTGCAGCTCTAGTATTCATATTAGTTAATTCATAAGATGACAAATCAATTAAGATTACATCAAAAGATATTTTACATGTATCAATCATTTCTGCTAAAAGGACATCACTATCTCTAGATGAAAACATATCTGCTATAGTTCTCTCTCTAAAATCTATTAAGTATATATTCTTATATTTTGTTGGGGAAGTAATTTCTGCTATATCTCCTGAATAAGTAAGCATATCTTTTTTTGATGTTGTTTTATTACCATCTTTCATTAAATATGAATATTGAGTTGGATATTGCATGTTCATATCTACTACACAAATATTCAATGTTGTTGTTTTTGATAGAGCTATAGCTACATTTTGTACTATAGTAGATGTACCTGTTCCTGGAACCATCCCTCTAAAACCAATTACTTTATTGAATAGCAGTTTTTCTGAAATATTATTGTTTCCTCCACCTGACATTACACCTATTAATTTACTTAAGTTACTCATTGCATCTCTCCTTAATCACTTATCAGAATATTTTTTTTTCAAATCACTAAGAGCTTTTAATATAATATTTTCTTCTATTTCATTTAACAGTGTTATCTCATAGTTTAGTTCATATTTTTTTAGGCTGTTGTAATCAATAGAATCTATTTCTATTACTTTTAATAATATATTTGCAGGTTCAATGTTTTTTTGAAAATCAATATTAAAAAGTAATTCTTCTTGTTTTTCTTTTGAAAGTACAAATAGTTTATAATAAATATCAAATATGCTTATTCCATTATTATTTAAAATATCTATTACTATTGCACTATCATATGTTTTTATTATGTTATCTTTATTTAATATGCTAATCTTTATTTTATCTCCAGGAACTAACATATGTTTTAATTGTTTTTCTGTAATATCCAATGTTATTAACTTTTCAGTTGGAATTATCATTACATTCACCTATACCATTTATTTTTTGTCACTTGAACTATTTTCTCTTGCAAATCCTGTTTGTAAATTATTAAGAGCATCTGTTATAATATTTCCATTTGTTCGAGGAAGAAGAGTCATCATGTAATTTGCTCCTTTTGCCTCTATATCCATATAATTGTCTGCTTCTTCTTCAGTTACATTTAATAATATTTGGACTGGCTTCACACTAGTTTTAAAATCTTCAGTAGCTATTATTTCTTGTTGTTTTGCTTTTGGTAAAGCTAATAATTTATAATAAATATCAAATATACTTGCTCCATCACTGTTTAAAATGTCTATAACAACTGCATTATTAAATAATTTTACTTTTTTCTGAATAGCTGTATTAGGTTGAATACCAGCTTCTTGTTGCATTTTATAGGCTTCTTCGCTTGGTAAAGTATATACTTGGTCAGTATATGAAGCTCTAACATTTATTTTATCTCCTGGAACTAACATTTCACCAAACTGGTCTGCTTTTATATCTAATTTTAATAACTCTCCATCCATTTTATACAAATAAGCTAATTGCTTTGGAGTATCTTTGCTTAGAGAATCCCAATGTATTGGTGCATTTTGTCTAATATAGTAAGAAGCATATGCATTTTTAATTTTATTTCTATCTTCCCATAAAACAATAGTTCTTTTTTTACTTCCATCACTAAATTTCATTATCCCTTGTTTTTCATACTCAGCCTTTACCATCTTTGTTTTAACCATATTACTTTCAGTAACTCTTGCATCTTGAGGTAGTGCTGTTTTAAAGGTCACAATATCAACGGTTCTATTAAGCAATGCGTTAGAGATTATATTTGAACCTATTATGAACACACATAAAGCTATTAAGAAAAATATTTTCTTCGCATTTTTGCTGCTGCTATTATTCAGTTCCTTAACTTTATCTATACTTACTTTTAATTTCACTTTTTTCCCTCCTATGTTATCTACATAATATTTTTATAATTTTTAATCTTCTCCTTTCTATTTGTTTTTACATTATAAAAAATAACCATTTATAAAATTATTATATTTTATAATGAAATATATATTTTTTTCTTAATAACTTATTTGTTACTCACATATTCTATTATCATATTTTATTTATAATATATATATTTATATTTGCTATATATCTATATATATATTAATCTTATAAACAAATATATATTATATATTTGTTATATCTATATATATTTTTATAATTCATTTCAAAATTATAGTTTTATACATTGAAAAAGATAGTAAACTTATAAATATTTACTATCTTTCTTAATGTATATCTTGTATGTATTTTTTAGTTTTTATTGTCGAATCCAGTATGTTTTTTTGTTTATTTTTAAATCAAATTATATCTACTGGGATATATATTACTTATACTTAAATGTATACATATATCATAAGTAAACATGCTAGTCCTTGCAGCAACGGTATAATTGCTAATAGTAACATAATTTTTCTATACTCCATAAATGTTCTCCATTCTACTATTAGTTATTTTTAATTTCTTAAAATTAAGATAGTCATACATAAAAAATAAATTAATTCAAATAAGCTCATTATTTCTTTTTCAAAATTAATTAGATTATAATGGTTTATTATATTATGTAATAATATTAATGATAGTACATTGATAATAATTAATAACATTGAGTTTCTAATTACTTTATTACTACATGTTATTTCACTTTCCTTATATCTCATCTTTATCCCTCTTATTTATTTTGTTTTTTAAGCTTTTTTTACAAATATATATTATAAACATTATAGATATTGTTACTATAACTAAATATAAACTCATAACTGAACTTATTCCTGTAATCCCTAAATATATTGAATATATAAATATCAAAGTCAAATATAAAACTTGTATAATATCTATAATTTGTATATATAATTTGTATTTACTATTAATATCTTTCATTTTAATTAATTTTTTATATTCTCCTTTCTCTAAATAATATATACTATATATAACATATATTCATAATATATATCAGCTATATATAATTCCATATTTTATATATAGTAATATCTATATATTTTAATATTATTTAATAAAAAAAAGAGAATCTAATTTAGATTCTCTTTTTTTTATTAAATAACATTATATAATTATATATCTTTTTAAAATATTTATACTTTTTTATTTATAGTAGTATCCATTTTCATCAATAAAGCCACTATCAAATAAACGCTTTTTTAAATTCTCATTTGTGACTGGTCCTCTACTTAAATCAATTTCCCTACTATCCATCTTTTCTTTTATATTACTACTCCAATATTTATCCACTTCTTTTTGATGTCTTATTTCCTCTTCTTCTTTAACTATATAGTCACTAATCAAATTATAAAGTGTAGATTTAAAATATTCATATGACTGTGTAGATATAATATCTGTATCATCTTTTTCTAACACTATAGCTATTGCTTTATCTAAAATATATGCAAGTTTCTTTTCTTTAAAATCAAAATCTGCAAAATCTTTTTTAAATAGCCTTATTGTACCTTTTGTAAAAATAGCAGGTTCTGGAATAAAGAATTCATCTTTTATCTTAGAACTAGCTTTTTTATCCTTTATTTTAGGTTTCTTAGTTATCTTTTCTTTTGCTTTAGGTTTCTTAGTTATTTTTTCTTCTTCATCTTCAATTTCAGTAAATTCAACATCTTCTATAATATCTTCATTATATTTAAATTTATTTAAGTATCCATCTTTTGTTTCAATATCTTCTGAGAGTAGCTCTTTATTTAATTTAATAAATTCTTCCTCTGGTATTGTTTCAATAGAATTATTTTCTTCTACAGCCTTTCCAATTTCTAATAAATCAATATTCTCTATTATATCCTTATTAAACTCATATGTTCTTTTATCAAAGTCTTTTACAATAAAATCTATTGCTATTACTTTTTTCCCTTCTTTTCTTTCCTTAAAATCAATCTCAAAAAGACCTGTTTTATTTAATGCTTCTACAGCTGGTACAATTACTCTTCTTTTGAAATTACCATATTGAGGATAACTATCTTCTAACATTAGATATTCTTTTAATTCTTCTACTTTATAAGTTATTATATTTTTTTTACCACTCCATAATCGTATTAGGTCGTAAAGCCTTTGAGCATAATAATTATTAAGTGTAAATAAAACAGCAAGATTGGCTGGTGTATATCCAGTTTCTAAGTATTTATTTAATAAATCATAGATTGTTCTTGAACTGTCTATAATAAAAGCTTGAATATCTTCATCATACTTAAATTCTGATATTATAGAACACTCACCCCATGCAAATTTATTAGATTTTTTTCTCTGAATGTAATGAATAGGTTTACTCCTAAGACTTGATAATAATTCTGTTATATTCTTTGTCGTTCGGTCATTAGTTTTTTTTATAATTTGCTTAATTTCACTTTTTGTAATATAGCATCTCATAGTTCCATCACATGATTTTTGAAGTTTATAAAGTATAAGTAAATATATTCTATTTTCATTTAATGTTAAACTATATTTAGCACGTATTAGTGCATTATTTTTCATCAAAACCTTTGGACTTGTTTTACTAAGTAAATTAGAAGTATTGTTCATATTTATTATATGCTGCTTTAAATACTCAGCATTTAAACTCCTTTCATTTTTAAAAACTAGTTTATACCTAACAAAATCTTATTAATAATATTTAAGTTTATCTAATTGACATATTTAGATTATCTACTTGTCTCATTTGAACTATCTATTTGTTAGATATTTATATATAAAGTATCCTGTTAGCATATTTAAACTTGTCTAATCTTAAAAATTTAATTTATTATTCATATAAACTTTATAATCTAATAATAGCATATATTATTCATTTAGCACATTAAACTTATTTATCTTAGATATTTAGGTTATCTAATTAAAATATTTAATTTATTTGTTTAATGCAGTTAAATTATCTAATTGACATATTTAATTTAGCTGTCTAATATATTTAGCTTATCCAATTGACATATTTAATTTAGCTATTTAACACATTTAGCTTATCCAATTGACATATTTAATTTAGCTATTTAACACATTTAGCTTATCCAGTTGACATATTTAATTTAGTTATTTAATACATTTAAGTTATCCAATTGACATATTTAATTTATCTATTTAATACATTTAAGTTATCCAGTTGACATATTTAATTTAGCTGTCCAACTATATTCAATCTATCTAATTAACATATTTAAATTATCTATCTGACTCATTTAAATTATCAATTTTAAGTTTTAAGTTTATCTATTTGACATATTTAAATTATCAGTTTTAAGTTTTAAGTTTATCTATTTGACATATTTAAATTATCAGTTTTAAGTTTTAAGCTTATCCAATTGACATATTTAATTATCTAGTTGTCGTATTAAATTATTTAATAAACATATTTAGTTTATCTATCTGACATATTAAACAAATTAATTAATATTTTTAAGTTACCTAATTGACATATTTACTCAATTCAACTAATATTTTAAGCTTATCTATCTGACATATTTAATAATTTAATTAGTATTTTAAGCTTATCTATCTGACATATTATTTTATCTAATTGACATATTTATCTTATCCAATTGACACATTAAATTATCCACCTGACATATTATTTTATCTAATTGACATATTAGATTATCTAGTTGACATATTATTTTATCCATCTGACATATTTATCCTTCTGAACACTAGTAATTTCAAGGGTTTGAAGCTTGTCTAAATACTTTAAATACTTTAAATACTTAAATACTGTTTAAATAAATAGTAAAGACTAGAAAAGATATAAATAACTAATTTAATCTAAACTTTTACTTATCTATTTAAAAAGCAACTAAAAAACAATTTATTAAATACTTTCAATAAAAAAACTTAATTTAATTACACATTTCTATTATTAACAGAATTAATGAATTTAAGAAAAAAATTTCTTTCTTAGTAAAAGTTTCAACAATTTTATAAACTTAATTATTTCGATTTTAAGAGCTTTTTTATGCTAATCCTTTCCATTAATCCAAAACATTTTAAAAAACTCTAGAAACGCCCAAATTTTCCTTCTAATACGATTTATCTGCGATATATATAATAATATGTTCTAAATAGTATTATTGTAAAGTATCAATTCTATATTTTTACCAAAACCCTATTTTTTGTCTTTTATAAATATATGTATCTTTTTCTATGTAAATTAAACAATAAATTTTAATCAACTTCAATATCTAATTTTCTCCATTCTTTAAAATTTCGAATACGATAAAACTTTTTTATTGAAGGAATCTCTTTTCCTTTCTTGATATCAAATTTGAAAACATTGTTTTTCTTTGTTTCAATATACCTACATTTTTCTAAAATTTTAACTGCATTAGTTATTATGTCTAAATTATTTTTACTTTTGGAACTTAAACCAATACCTTCAGCCAAAAAACTATTAGTTATATCTTTAAATTTTTCTTCATCAGCAAAGACTCTCAAAAGACAATATACTTTTATTACGTTTGGCTTAAGACAAGTTATTAATTCCTTCAACATTTCATGGTGTATAGTTATATATTTATTAACCTCCAATTCATTATAAGCAGAAGGAAGTCCATAGTTTAGTCTATAAACAATTCCATTTCTTGTATTTTCAATCTCCAATACTTTACAATCTAATTTTTCTAGATTTTTAATATTTCTTGTCAATGTTCTTTTGTTTATTCCAAGCTCTTTAGCCATTTCTTCAAAGTCAATTTTATTCTTATATAAATATCTATTTCTATCAGTATGTAGAATTTTACTACTTCCATTACTTTTTACAATTAGAGCTCCATACTCCCTTATACAGAATTTTTTTTCACCCAAACAATAGGTTGGCATAGGTAAATAGTAATCATCTTTTATTTTTTCTTCATGTCCTTTCATTCTAACTTCCCCCCTAGACAAATATTTTGATAATAATTCTAGTTATATTCTTTTTAAATAAAATATATTGTATTAATTATTTTCTAATAGACTTTAAATTTTATTAGTTAATTACAAATATATTAAATGGATTTATAAATATATCTAACGTATTTGTAATTAATAACATATTAATAATTATTAATATGTTATTATCTTTTATATATATTAAAAATAGACGAAGTAAAAAGATAATCTTATAAAATTATCTTTTTACTTCGCCTATTCTTAATAATATTTAATGAATTATATATTTATTTTGTTTATAAATAAATTTAAATTCTAAAATAAATTACATCCTTTTTTACTATATTCTATAGATATATCTTTATACTCTTTACTAGATATATTCAATAATTCACATAAACATTTCTTACATAAATAATTTCTAGTATCATTATTAATATTTTCATATATACCTGTTATTTTTAAAAACATAGCTATTTCAGTTGGATTTAATTTTTTGCCACAATTACATTTTTTATTGAAATATCTAATTGCTATTTCCTTTGGGATATTTTTTAATTTTGATAGCTCTTCTATTCTTTCTGGAGTAGCTTTTTTAATAGTCAATTCAAATTCTTTAGAAACTGACTTTTTCCACTTGCCACCTTCACACCATTCTAATAAACTCCATTTCAATCTTCTATCAATTCCATAGATTTCATATCCTTTGCTAAGTATGTTTGTCCATCTTGACCACTGTTTAGGATAATATTCTTTTATGAGAAGCTCTGTATAATCGTGTTGGTTAGGACAAATAAGGCAACCAACTCTATTGAATCCCAAATTATACATTTTGTTATATTCTATTTTTCTATTTAGTGTATATAGCCATACATCTGAATCATCCCATTCGACGATAGGAAGAAATCTTTTCCATGTATTAGGGACAATTAATTTATTTCCTACTCTAATTTGAGATTCATTTAAATCAAAATCATAATGTTTTCTTTTTATGCTTTCATATTTTCTCATTCCTAAAAAAATAACTGCTTTTTCATTTTTATTTAAAACCTTAGAGAGCTGACCTTCTTTGTATGTGCTACAACAGTTACGAACAAAAATAGATGGAGTAAAATAATTTTTATTTTTTGTTATCCAATTGTAAAAACCTATTTTGGGACTTATTATATTTTCCTTTTGCATATAATGATAATTTTTTAAGTATAAATATGTTTCAGCTGTATCATTTGATGTATTAAAAGATATAAGTCTATATTTTACATGAATACCTTCTTGATATAATTCTTCAATAGCCAAATCCATTATCGTTTTCATAACAGTTGAATCTTTTCCACCACTCAAACTGATTATAAATTTATGAGATAAATTTTCTAGTATAAATTTTTTAGTCATATTTATACTTTTAATAACTTTACTCTCTAGCATATCTTTTTTTAGTAAATATTCCTCCTCTAAAGTATAATTTTTATGAGTTGGTTTTTTATATTCTTTTAACATTAGGCTATTACTTAATAAATTTACTTTGAAACTCAAAAATGGTCTTTTATCAAAATGATTTAGATAAATCTTACTTCCTTTTCTCCAAATATTTTTTGGTAAAGTTATATTTAATTTTCTTTCTAATAAATCTTGTTCTTCTTGAAATACAGGTTTCATATACCTACCTCACTTGATTATATTGCCAATCAAATGAGGTAAAGTTTATCTTCCTACACACCCTTACATTTTCATGTCAGTGTAGTTAGCATTAGCATGAGTGTACTTTTTACGATTTTAACTCTTTACTTTTTTCATAATTAAAATTAATGGCTAATTATTAATAATTACTATATCAACCTTATGAAAAGGATATTGGTACATGAAACTAAATTAATTAATATGATTGTATTAATTGGCCAACATAGCTTGTATCAAGAATTTTAACATTTGATATTGCTCTATGTGGTTTTTTATCATTGAATTTTTTTATATATTCATAGAAGCTCAATATTGCATCAGCACTATCTTTGGAAATAACATATCTATGATTTTTCTTATTATTCCCTCGCTTAGTTTTATACAAATATGTTATTTTCCAAATATTGGATTTCAAATTAGATGGTATTAACTTTAAATTCATATCATGAATTACTTCCTTATTCTTTAAATCATCTTGATATAAATCTAATGTAGTTCCGCTATTAAACTTCATAGTCTCACTCCTTTCCATATATATTATTTTTTTAACATTATTACTATACACCATATTTTATGTTCAAGTATGGTTGTTTATAAGAATAGAAATAAATATTGTGCAATAATGTTCTAACATAAAAAATAAAAACATATAGATACAGTAGTTCTCTATTTATAAGTTCTCTATATAAAACATTCTCTATATAACTATTATCTATATATAAATTATCTATATATTTACCACCCTATTTTTTGTCTTACCAAAGCCCTATTTTTTGTCCTATCAAAACCCTATTTTTTGTCTCACCAAAGCCCTATTTTTTGTCCTATCAAAACCCTATTTTTTGTCATTATTTAGTTGGGCTAATTAAAACTTTAGAGTTTATCCACATTTTATCAACAGAGTTATCCACAAAAATATTTTTACATATAAAAAAAGATATGAATCAATACAATTCATATCTTTTATGACTGTTTTTTTATTAATGATAAATATTTTAAATAAATAATTAATCAAATTTGTTATTAAGATTATTCCATTCCTCAAAATTGCAAATACGATAAAATTTTTTTAATGTTGGAACTTCTCTTCCCTTTTCTTTATCAAACTTAAATATATTTTCTTTTTTTGTTTCAATATATTTAAGTTTTTCTAAAATCTTAACTGAAGAGGTTATAACATCTAAATTATTTTTACTTTTAGAGCTCAATCCAATACCTTCAGCTAAAAAACTGTTACTAGCAGCTTTAAATTCTTTTTCATCTGTAATTACTTTCAATAAACAGTAAGTTTTTATTACATTTGGCTTTAAGCAATTTATTAATTCTCTTAACATTTTAAAATGTATAGTTATGTATTTATTTACTTCTAATTCATTGTAGATAGAAGGGAGTCCATAATTCAAACGGTAAACGATTCCATTTTTTGTATTTTCTATCTCTAATACCTTACAATCTAATTTTTCTAAATTTTTAATGTTTCTTTCTAAAGTTCTTTTGCTTATTCCCAGTTGTTTAGCTATCTCTTGGATATTAATTTTATTTTTATATAAATATCTATTTCTATCTGTATGTAAAATTTTACTCCCCCCATTACTATATAGCATTAAAGCTCCATACTCTCTTATGTAAAACATTTTCTCTTGTAAACAGTATGTTGGCATAGGTAAATAATAATTATTTTTATCATCTAATAATACTTTTGTGTCCATTTATATTTTCCCCCTCGAACGAGGAGTTTAAAGCTCTTTCTATTTTCTAAGTTAAATTTTCCAAGTAAAAAATATACTAAATAGATTGATTTATAGCAGAATTTAAACTATAATATTATCATAGAAACAAGACAAAAAAGGGTTTATCCCTTTAAGAGCTTCGTGCTCCTCGATAGGAATAAGTGCTGTCGCCAAACATCATACTTATTCCTTTTTTATTTTTTGTTAATCTAATTATAGCATAAAATTTTTAGAAACAAATATATAATTTTATTATAATTACAGCTATTGAATTGTATTTTGTTACTCTATATCAATAAAGATTATATTTTATTTTAATATATCAAATTTATCAATCAAGTATATATTTAAAACTGGATATTTAACTGTGTTTAATAAAAAAAAGAATTTAAGTACCCAGTAGTTATTTATTTTTTTCAACTAAAAAAGATTTTTTGAAAATTTTTTGAAATTTTACAACTTAAACTCATTATATAATTTTATCATTAAGTCAAAATCTGTTCTATTTTTAAGAAATTTGATATGTTCTTCAAAAGGTACGACATATGCATAAATATATTCACAATTGAGTTTTTGAGCTTTTCTAACCCTATGGATACCATCAATAAGAAGATTACCTCTATAATAATCAATAACAATAACTGGTTCCTCTAAATTGACAAGTTCAATTTTTGATTCATCTACACTTTGGCCACTAGTGATAAGATTTGTATACTGAACTTTATTAAGTTTATAAAGATATTTTTTTGAGCTTTTAAGGTAAACTAATAATTTACTTATATTCCAAATAAAAATGCAGTCTGTAAATGTCTCATCACCTTGTTCAGTATTAAAACTTTTATAAATTAGATTCATATTTTATAAGCATCTCCTTTGTATATCATTTACTATTTTATTTATAATCTTTAAGTTAGAAAGCTAAAGAAACAGACTTCTTTGTTGCAACCATTTTTTTAATTCATCTTTATATAAATTAAATTCAATTTCGGCTTCGTATAATGGATGTCTAGGGAATCCTCTTTTTGTAAGGGTATTTATGCAATATGGCTGTTTATCTAACTTTTTTATGATTTTTAAAACTTCATTTTCTCTTTCTCTATGCTCAAATGCAATTTTATTACCCCATGCAAATATAACATAATGACTATTTTTACATTCTTCATTAATTATTTTTTTATTTTTTTCCCATGAAGCCTTGTTGAATTCATTAAATTTTTTTAGCTCTTTAGCATTTGGTGCAATTATTGTAAATAAGTTCAATATAGATAATGTTTCTACATTTTTAAATTCATTATAAATACAATTTATAACTTTATTAGCAGTCGGGTCTGAATAATTATAATTTGCAACACTTGGATTTTTCATAATAATTGTAGCTTTTTCATTACATATTTTATTTCTGTTAAATCTTATTTTCAATAAGAATCTTTCAGTTTCAGTTATATCTATATCAATTATCTCTCTTATAAATGCTTTTTTATATTTAGACATGTTTTTATTATTTATCTCCCTTTTAATTTATTTAATTTTAAAATATATCATATAGTAAAAATTGTCAATTATGAACCAGCTCCTGGAACAATAAATATAATTTAAACTTTCCACAAAGAAAAAAACGACTTATTTTATTGTCCTTTAGATTTAGTGAAGATATAATTATTATATAAATTAAAAATTGAAAGGATATAATAACATATGCAACCATTTATTACAGTTGTTTCTTCTTGGTTTGTTAATAAAGATGAGGAAGAACAACGAACTAAAATTTTATACCTAAAACCGTTGTTTTCAATGGGGCTTATTCTACTTTTAGTTTGTGAATATTTTTTAGGGAATACAATATCAGTCATAAAAGACCTTTTAGGGTCTAAAGTTCTTTACTATATGTCTTTAATATTAAAACTCGGACTACACTTTTTTACAATACTTAGTGTTGTATCAATAATTTTATTTTTCTGTTCAATACTTTTAGAGAAGATTTATAATAGGTTTTGGAACGGTAACAAGTATATTTATATATTGAGATTAATGCATGGTTCAGCATATAGGTTTAAATGTAGTATTGAAAATACAACGATTTTCTTATTAGCTGCATATATATTAAACAATGATATTTTTATAGAATATAAAGAAATTTATGATGAATCATCTTGGGGACTGGTAATATCAATAATGTTATTTACTTTTATTCTCAGAATCTTAAAAAGAATTATTGATACATTTTTTGTATTAAAGCCTATAGACATTATACATAAGGAAAATGATGAATTAGTTGCATTGAAGGCTGAAAATCAAAATTTAAAAGAAGAACTTTTAATCTTAAAAGGTGTAAAAAAATATTAATTTATATCTAAAAAGCATTCTCTATTTTTAGACAATGCTTTTTAAATTACTTTATATACTCCAATCCAAGTAATTCTAATATTTCAATTTCACTTAATTCTAATATTTTTGATAGATTTTCAAATTCATCTATTTTAAAATCTATAATTCCTTTTTCTCTCTTTGAATATGAAGCTACTGACATATTCAAAAGAGAACTTAACATTTGATGTGTATATCTTTTTTCAATTCTAAGTTTTTTTAGTCTCTTTAAATCCATTATGGAATTACCTATATTTATTTCAAAATAAGAATGCTTTAATGGTAAATTTAATAACTCAAAAACTTCTTCTTTATTTAAACCTAACGCTTTTACTATTTCAATAAATTCAGCTAATTTAAAAGCAGTTTTTCCATTTTCTTTATCAAAATAAGTAGAATATGGTATTCCTATTTTTATACTTAAATCTAATTTTGTGCATTCTGAATGATTTCTAAATTCTTTTAACTTTTCTAAGTTCATATTTACCCCCGAACAAGTTTAAATATAGAAAATAAAAGAAAGTAAATTAAAACTTATTACTCTCTAAGGATTTTGTGGAATATCAGTATTTATTATGTTTTAGTTTCTCATTATCTTATGTACTAAAAACACTATATTTATCATAATACTAGCTATTTTGCATAATCTATTAGATACTATATTTAAGAAAGATTTCCATCTCTTAATTTTAAAATTCTATTTTCTATAGTATTAACAATTTCCTCTATAGAATCTTTGTCTAGCTTCTTAATACCTACAATTAATTCAGATACCACTTTTTTTTCTGACTCTGACAACTCATCAAATTTTTCTTTTAAATTTAATTCTATTTCTACAATTCCTTTTTCTTCTGAATTATTCATTTTAATCTCCTTTTATATTTTTATTTTGATATATATTTTCAGATATATTAAAATAAAAGCAACTATTTTAATATAAATTATTTTTACAATTATACAATAAACCATGTATTTTATGAATTCAAGTCTTTTATATTAATTTAAAGAATTCTAATAAAAGTAAAACTGATTATATACAATAAAAAATAGATTAAAAAGATTGAGTATATTATTTTAACCTAAAAAATCTACATTTTATTTGTCGAACTGGTTTCTTATTTCTCTATCTTTACGTACTGCTTCTTTCATATATTTTAATATATCAACCAGCATTCTAACTTCATATTCATCACAATCATCAAAGATTTCTTTAGCCTCTCCTTCAAATACAATTTTAGAAGTTAATATATTATCACAAAGTAATGTATCAATATTAACAGAAAGAGCGTTAGCAATATTGATTAAAGTAGGCAAAAATATACATGTAAATCAAAATTATCTAAAGCGTTAAGGTCATTTGAAGTAATATGAAGATTTTCATTTGATTGTTTACATTTATCCATTAAAGAATAATTAGAGTTAGATTTAAATTCTTTAGAAGATAAGGTATTTTTGTTTTTTTCTATTAAAGAAAAAATATAATGATTCGACTCTGAAAATAAATCACTGGAATCTAATATAAAAGTAGTTGACCTTATTGTATTGATATAGTTGTAGATATTATTATTTATTTCTATCTCAACATTTTGACTATCAAGGTCTATATGATAATTTGAAATTAAACTTGAGCCAATGAGTTCAGATAATGTATTTTTATCTTTTACAACAAGCTTTATTCTTTTCTTTAATAATGAGTTAAGAGAACTTTGTACATCATATACCAAATTCTTTACTATTGAACAATTAAAAACTTCTTTAAAAAAGCTGATAGGCATATTTATTTTATGAGAAAATTGGTTTTTTGTAACTGGTAACATTTTTTGAACTACTCCACCTTAACTACCTTCGGTAACGTTTGAATGTGGAGATTCCTATTCGATAGTACTTTTGTACTAAGCATTCATAGGCTCTAAGGGCTGTTCCATCCCCACTAATTTTAATCCTTCTTTTAGTATATTTATGCTGGCATTTATATCTCTGTCATGCTGTGTATTACAGTCTGAACAAACCCACTTTCTAAGTGATAAGTTTTTTACATCTTTATTTCTATGTCCACATACACTACATAACTGACTGGATGGATATGTATTTCCTATTACAGAGATTAATCTTCCATACCAAATAGCTTTATACTCAAGTAATCTTCTAAATTCATACCAACTAGCCTCACTTATTGCACCTGCTAATTTATGATTCTTAATCATATTACTTACTTTCAAATCTTCTAAACAAATTATTTGGTTTTCTCTAATTAGTTTAGTTGATATTCGATGTAAGTAATCTTTTCTTTGATTAGCTATTCTTTCATGTATCTTAGCTATTTTAATTCTTTGCTTATTCCAATTATTACCAAACTTCTTCATCTTTGATAATCTTCTTTGTTCCAGTTTCAATCTATAGTTAGCTTTTTTTAACCATTTAGGATTTTTAAATATGCTTCCATTAGAACATATTGCAAAATCTTTTAATCCCAAATCTATGCCAATATACTTATTAGATTCCTCTAATGGTTTTATGTCAACCTCACAACACATACTAACAAAATATTTACTTGTAGATGTTTTTGATACAGTAGCATTTAATATTCTACCATTTATATTTTGAGTCACTTTAGCCCTAATCCATTTCAATTTTGGTAACTTAATTAAATTACTTTTGATAGTTATATTATTATTTACACACTTACTTTCAAAACTTCTTTTAAGATTTCTCTTACTTTTGAACTTTGGAAAACCTTGTTTATTACCTTTTTTAATTTCTCTAAAGAAGTTCTTATATGCATTATCTAAATCATCAATAGTAGCTTGCAAGCTAGTTGAATCAACTTCTTTAAGCCATTCATATTCTTTTTTAAGTGATGGAAGTTTTTTAATTAAATCATACTTTGAATGTGATTTGCCTTCCTTTTCATATCTTTCTTTTTGAAGTGCTAACATGTGATTATACACAAATCTTGAACATCCAAAAGATTTTTCTATCATTTCTTTTTGAGTTTGATTTGGATATATTCTAAACTTAAAAGCTTTCATCTGTATCATTTCTTCACCTCCTTTTAGTTTATATTAGCATATTTTAGGCTTATATCTCCACCCTACTTACGTTGAGGATGGAGTATTTCGCCTATCTTGGATAAAGTTTTTTCAATTTCAATTGTTATTTCTATAGCTATATCATTTACCAATTTAGAAAGGCATTTTTTTAATATATCAAGAGTTTGTTTACTATGTTGAGAATCAACCAATCCTTTTAATTCATCAATATGTATCTCTACTGTTTGAGAATTACTTTCTTCTAAATGCTTTAAAATGGATGATAGTAGTTTAAATTCATTAAAATGAGTATTCTTTTCATTTGATATTTTTTACAAAATAAATATTTTTTATATCTAGATTGAAATTTGCTAATTCAAAAGTATTAGAATCTTTATTAAAAATAAAGCCATCTAAAACAGGTTTAATTGTAATTAAATTATCATTATTAATACTAATATTCAATATTTTACAAAGTTTTTCAAAGAAAGGTTTTGGCTCTAAATAAGAATATTGTTTAAATTCTTTAGTTGAGATATATGTGATATTTTTTTTAATCAATTCAAATATACAAAAAATTTCATTATCAAATAAATTGTCTAAATCTAAGATAAAGGTTATATTATCCAAATTATATGTATCTAGTAAGTTATAGAAATGTTTCCAAATCTTTATTTCAAATGTATTTGTATTATGATTAAAATTAAACCTTTCAAATACTCTCACTATAATTGGATAAATAGAATTTTCATTTTCTTCAATAGCTCTTACTGCTATTCTCATAAATGAATTCAAGTACTCTATCAATATAGTTTCATTTATATCTTGGGAATTAATCTTATTTTTTAGCTCATCTACATGTATCTTGATTATTTCAGTTTTATTAATCTTTACATTATTTAGAATTAAAGATATTAACTTTAATTTTTTAAAATCAATTATCTCATTAAACAATTGAACCTTATTGTCTATTAATAATTTAATACTATTTGTATCTTTTGTATTCATAGGATTTCTTTCATTTGAAGTACATAATAAATAGTCTAAACTGACATCATAGAATTCTGATAATTTTTTTAATGTATTTAGACTCATTTTTTTTTCATCTTTTTCATATCTCAATATAGTAGAACTTGATACATTAAAGATTTCACCAAGTTTTTCAGAAGATAATTTTTTTTCCTTTCTTAACTCTTTAAGTCTGTTCATTTAATGACCTCCTTTAGAAAAAGTATAACACAAAATCGCTATTATATAACGAAATTTTAAAGATTATACTGACAAAAAGTTATTTTATGATATTTTAATCCAAAACCAAAATAAATATATCATAAAATGACTTAGGAAATTAAGATAAAAAAAGTATAGTATGCACTCATTTTTATAGGCATATATATACAATATTTTTTACGCACAAGCTGTATTCGTGCATATTTATGACATGTATAACATATTATATTGAGTAAATGAAGTATATATACTTTTTTTACTTAATATAATATGATGGGAAGGGTGAAAATGTTAGAATTAGATGAAATATATAATATAATTGGTAAAAGAATAAGAAATTATAGAAGAAAAACAGGATACAGCCAAGAAGAGTTAGCAGAAAAAGCTGAATTATTTCCCACTTATCTAGGTCAAATTGAGCGAGGCGAAAGTAAAGCATCTCTTCGTTCAATTTTAAAAATTGCAAATGCACTAGAAATGCCTTTGGAAGTTTTATTTGAGAATATCATACAAAATGAAGAACACATTGATACAATGTCATCTGAATGTTATGAGTTAATTGATAGTTTAACATTAAAAGAACAAAAAGCTATGATTAATCTAATAAAAGAAATAATTGAATATCGAAAATTTAAAGAATAAATAAAGTAAAAAAGATGTCTTAAGATTAATTTAGACATCTTTTTTTATTTTATTTATGATAATATATATAGTATATATTGCGTTTTTAAAAAAAATAATGTCTATATACTTTATTAAGGAGCTTAATATTATGATAAAGATAGAAGCTAAAAAAGGTAAAAAAATTATAAAAAAAGAAATAAAAGTTGAGTACATAGATTTTAATGTAAGTGAAAATGGGGAACGAATAAAAGAAAGCGTAAATGCTCTTAGATTAAAGCAGCTACATCTTGATAATAATATAGAATGGTTATACTTTATAAATAAATCAGGAGATAGATTAGAACTTCTTATAGAAAGAATTTATTCACTATCATATATGAATTCTACAGTATGTGTTACTGCTTTTTGTCCAGACCTATTTGTAGTCTACAAAAAAAATATATTAAAAGAAATAAATAAGACAAAGGTAAAAATTTCTCCTATTTTGATTTATTTTGAAGATGCAAAAAAAATAATAAAACTTCAAAAATTTTTATTTCCTCGCTATTGGACAAATTACATGAAAATAATATGGTTTCAAAATAATAATTATCCAATACACTCAAGTAATATAAAAGTTAAATGTAGAAGAAATACTGTTATATTTAAATACTATATAGAGAAATCTAATTTTAAAGGATAAGAAAGGATGACGATTTATATGTCTATAAAAAAAATACCACCTTCCGAATTTAAAGTGATGAAATTTATTTGGGGAGTAAATGAAATAGTTACATCTAAAAAAGTGGTTGAAATTATGGAAGAAAAATATGGCTGGAAAACAACAACTACACTTACTCTTTTAAAAAATCTTGTTAATAAACATTTTCTATGTGCTGAAAAGATAGACAGATTTACACACTATACAATTATTGTTGGGGAAGAAGAATATAAAAAATTTGAAACCAAGTACTTTTTAGAAAATATACATGATAATTCAACAGAAAGTTTGTTCAACTCTTTAAAGGCTTGTTGTTCCCAAAAAAATAAAAAAGGTGATGTCTCAAAATAAAAATTTGAAAAATCCCTTTTTTTATAACTATGTACTTACATATCTAAAAGATTTGCCATTCTATCAAATGTGTTATATCCAACCACTCCATCAGAAGTTAGTGCATAAGCTCTTTGGAATTTTTTTACAGCATCATATGTGATAGGGCCAAAACTAGAGTCTATATTAACATTATACCCTATATCATATAGCATAATTTGGACACAATGAACATTGTTTCCAGATGTAATATGACCATATCCAACTAAGTCTCTAGTGCTTATTGTATAGTTTCTAGAACCTGTAATTTTTATAGTTGCCCTATCTGGGTCATATGTTCCGTAATTTTGTGAATATGTTCCCATGCTCATATCCTCGTCGCTAAGCATAGCTTTCTTATCTGAAACAAACACTTCATCGTCTGGTTGAGGCACTATATTGAATTCTTTGCATAATTGCTCATAATGCTGTTTTGCGGAATCTGGAGCATCTTTATACTTAAATGTATATCCAGATATCTCAAAATGGACTATCTTATTCCCTTCTGTAGTATTTTCAGTTTGTTCTGCGAATGCTAAATTAGTACATGTAAGCATTAAACAACAGAAAAGTGCTAAAACTTTTTTTAACATAAAATCCCCCTGTAAAATTATAGTATTTCTACTTAAGCTTCATTCGCTATTTGTAGATACTTCTATTTTATCAGATTTTTGAGGAATTTTACCTAAAATTTTACAAGTTTCCTCATATCTTTTTCTATATTTCTCTGGAGCAGTTTCATAAGTGTAGTCTATAGTTTCTGTAAAGGCATGTCCGTAATTTTTTTGTTCTTCGATATTTATGATATTTTCGTTAGGATTTTCTTTTGAAATAGGTATTTGTGCATTAATTTCTAAAAAAGATGTGCATGAAATTATAAATACTAATATTCCTACTATAACTCCACTTCTACATTTTCTTTTATATTTTATATTTTCTAATCTTACTTCTAAGTTAGATTTATTAAATTCTGTTATTAACATATCAATTTTATTTAAATTAGCAATTTCTATAGCATGTAGTAATGTTAAACCATAGCGATTTCTTTCTTTTGATGAACAATTATTAAGTACACTTTCATCACAACAAAGTTCACAATCATCTGCAACTTTTTTACTCATTATATATACCAAAGGATTAAACCAAAATAAACTTTTTGTAAATAATATTAAGAACTTTATTACTATGTCTTTGTTTTTAACATGAGTTAATTCATGCTTTAAAATCCAATATATATCATTCTCGCTGTATTCTAAATTGGGCAAAAGAACATATGATTTTAATAGTCCTAAACAAGCAGGACTTTCTAATTCCTCTGTATATCTTATTTCTATGTCTTTTTTTATATTTAACTCAATTAATAGGTTTTTGTAAGTTTTTTTAATATTTTCATTTTCTATTTTAGAAGAAGTATCAATGATTAAATTCTTAAATTTAAAATATTTAGATAATATAAAGAATAAATATATTATTGTAACAGTTAGCCAAACACATATTATAAAAAAAGATATACTTATTTTTGAAGTGAAATT
>NZ_JAGWCT010000042.1:0-34017 GCF_020657815.1 Clostridioides sp. ZZV15-6597
TAAAAATATACCTATTAAGGTAAGTAAAAAAGAGCTCTCACAGAACAAATTTAATTTGCTCCTGCGACAGCCCCTTTGCATTTTTTACTAGCTATTTAACTGTGTTTTAGTTTTATATAAATATAATTAAATTATCCAAAATAAGCTTCTAAACTACTCATTAAATTACATTGTTGTTTATATAAGAGACTATTATTATTTGTTTTGTATGTATCTTTAATGATATTATCAAATGACCTCTTAAACTTACTCTTAAAGGCTGTCTTACTATTTAAGTAAATTAACCTAAAAATAGCATCTCTTATATTGTTTAACTCTCTGCTTTGTACTTGACTTAATGAATCATTTTGATTTATTGATTCATTGAAGTAATTATTTTTTAAGTAACCATTAAAAAATATCTTATCTATCCTATTTTCTAACATATCTAATGTATTTAATATATATGTTTTTCTATTTAATGTATCATTAAACTCCATTTCTATATTTGATTGATATCCAACAAGCATATCACAATTAAGTATCTCTGCTCCAGTTTTACCCAGACCAATTATAAGCATATATCCAGAAAATCCTTCTGGAGCAGTATCATTTTTTACTGGTATTATTTCATTTTCATTGATATAAACTATATTATTTCCTTTTCTATATTGGATTTCTAAATAATCAAAAAATAATTTTTCTAGGTATGCATCCTCATAAGTTAATAGAAATGGAAGTTTATTTTTTCTAGTTCTATTCAGTAAAAATGGTTTTTTACTATTTAAAGTTAGATTATTATTTGGTACACCAAGTATTTCATTATCTATAATATTACAATATTCATTACTATTAAAAACATTTAAGATAAGATATTTTTCATTTTCTAATTTATACTCATCTCTGTCTTCTTCAAAGAATATTTTAATATATACTTCTGGACCTAATAATAACTCCTTCGATATATCTATTAGATTATTTTTTATCCAAACTTTATTATTGTTTACCTTATCAGAGTCTATGTGCCAATTAGATATTATATCCTTTTCATATTTAGAATTGTATTTTACCTCAGGATTAATAAATACATTAAAGTATTCATCAATATCTTTACCTAAAACATCTATAAATTTCTTTTTGGTAATAAAGGAAAGATAGCTATTACTCATTATTCTTTTACTTTTTATTGACTTATTAGAAGATACTGTTTTTGATAAGTAATCTTTTTGTACTATATTTTTATATTCTTCACTATTTACATAAAGATTTTCATTTACTATAAATACATTGTAAGAGCCATCACTATTAACAATTATATATGCACTATCTGATAGTGTCTATAATCCTCAAGTATAAACTCTATACCTTCTTCAAGAAGCTTCTTTTCAAATACTTCTAAACAATCTTTTATCATAATCTACTCTCCAAATATTTTATTTTTTCTATTAAATTTATAATACTTAAAAGAAAATCACCTTGAAAAACAAGACGATTTCTATTAATAAAAGTAATGTAGTTACTATAAATTAGTTTTCTTCATAATATTCATGTGATTTTGCATAATCTATTGTGGCCATAACTTTTGACTCGATATTATAATGTCTAGCTACATCTAATACTTCTTTATAATGTTCTACGCTTTTTTCATTATTTATAATATATTCATCTATAGCTTCTTGAATAAAGCCAAATTCTCTGTCATCTTTTATCATATCACAGATGGTTCTTGCTTCATTAGTTATCCATACATCATCTCTTAATTTGCCTGTATAATTTAAATCTAGCTTTTGAACAGGATAAACAGTAAAATAATCTGTTTCTATTTCTGTATCCACACATTCAGATTGTACTATCACATAATTATCAGGAAAATTTGTTATTCCTAAAATACTTCCTGCATATTCTCCAAATAATAAAACATTACTAAATGAATTTCTTATCACTCCTGTAAAATCCATTGATTATTCCTCCAAACATAATTAGCATTACTTTTATTTAATATAAAATAATGAAGTGGAATTAAAAAGTTACATACTCTTTTATACATCAGTTTAAAATCTGGTTTAGCTTCTATTCCTTTTAATTTCCCATATCCATATTCTAATTCTTTTAAGTTTTCTAATTGAAACATATACATTTTATCTGGTATACCTTTATATTTATCTATATATAGCTTTACTAAATCAATACTATTATATTCTTTCAGAAAGCTTAGAGAATACACATCAAATAAATCTTTTAAACGTCTATTTATTTGCTTGCTTTCACAAGCATGTATTTTATCAACTAAAATCAATTCTGTTGTATATCCTTTGATATTAACCAATCCACCCAGAGAATAATTTTCAGCAGCTAAAGTAGACCATTTAAAATTTACATCTATACTGAATTTAGTAATTAATCCACTATTATTATAAACACCAATTGATACACTTTCATTTTTGGTAGCTTCATTTGTTATTATTTCTTTTATTATTTTATATCTAACGTTAAAGAAACTATAATTAGAACAACTAATAATATCTCTCTTAAAATTCATCCATTTATTATAATCTGTACCATGAATATCTATATCTTTTGTCAATCTTCGATTTGCATAATTGTACTTTTTAAATGCACATAATAAGGTTATACCACCTTTGAATATTACATCATTAAAGCTGCTGCTATGACTCATGCAATATATAAAATCTTCAATATATTCTAAAGTACTATGTTCTTTATGTTGGTTATTATTACCCCATTTGTTGTTAACCAATAGTATCATTCCCTTCTTTACTAAAACATCTAATATAAATGTTTTTAAAGTATTATTATTTCCCAAACAGATTACATGATATTCTATTGTTTATATTCATCAATGTACTTTTATTTCTTCTCTTTCTGAAATTATAACATATAAACACATTAAACTCTATTTTAAATAGATAAAACAAAGAATACTCACTTGTAGTATAATTATTATAATATGATTAAAAGAGTTGAATAACATTGAAAACTACAAATAACAAAATTTATTATGATGTTGGAAAAAATTTATCTGAAAGAACAGATAATATACAAGAACTTAAGAAATTAAGTAGAGAAGTATCAAATTATTTGATGTATGCATTATGGATTTTTTAGCATTGCGTAGAATATCAATTCCAAATGGGTTTGTAGAAGGTATTATGCAAACTGATGAAAGAGAATTAACACTAAATATTGGTTTATTTATAGAAGGCTTAAGTTTTCGTAAAATATAATATATATATATTAAATAGAACTATATATAAATACTTCAGACTTTATATATAGTTCTATTTATGTGTAAAGCTTTATATGAGTGTTGTTATCATTATGGTTTCAAGTAGTTTATTTGTTCTCTTTGACTTCATTTAAAAACACCATCCTTTATTATTTCTATTTAACTATATAACAAATGAAACTCCATTTTTTAGACATATATATATAATTTTTTTTAATTTATTATTTTAAAATATTTTATTTGTCTACAGTTAAACCTTTATCCTTTAGTGTGTTAACTACAGAGATAGAGACTTCATCAGTTATAAGTAGTTAAAATATAAAATAACTTCTGAGATGATATAAATAAATTAAAGACCTCTTAATATAATTTATAATATCTTTTTATTTTTATTATATGTATATAATGGATACAAATTCTAACTACCCTTCATATATATAAAATTTATGCTAATATATAAATGCTTACTAAGATTACTATACAACAATATGGAAGGAGCTAAAATAATGTTTTTTGAAAGTAAAAAAAAATATCAAATAATTAGCAAAAAAGACTATTCTAATCTTATCTTAAAAGTAATAAGAAGAACTCCAATGTATTTATATTTTGAAATAATCAGTAACTTATCTGATAAAAAACTTAGTTTAAATATAAAGAGGGTAAAAATTAGAAAGGACCAGATACATGGTGAATATATAAAGTTAATTAAATTTGGAACAGATATTGAAAAGATTATTTATGCAAAAGATGTAATTTAAATAATTAATATAAGGAGAAATATTACTAAATAGCTTACAGTAACGAAACATATTATGAATTCAGTAGTTTTAATTGGTAGACTTACGAGAGATGCAGAAGTTATACATTTGACAAATACAGAAGTTAATAAGTTGTTTTTTACACTTGCTGTCAATAGAGATTATAAAAATAGTAATGGTGAAAAAGAAACTGATTTTATACATTGTGAGAAACTTGAAAAATCATTAGCAAAGGTAAATTAATATGTGTATTAGGTTCACTTAGAATAGATACTATTACAGATGAACATAATCAAAGAAAGACTTATACCAAGGTCTTTATAAAGAATATACAACTACTTTAATCTAAGTATCTATTTGATACTTTAGAAATTGAATATGTAATATATGATATTTTTAGATATATAATATAAATAATTTTATATTATATATCTATTTTTATACTTTACATATCTATTTTTATATTTTATAATGTAAATACAAAGACAAATACCATTTATAATATATTGCTAATTATAGAGGTTTTCAAAATGAATATATTATAAAAAATAATAAAAGAAGATTCAGGTATACATTGTTTACTTAACTACATAACAGTAGAAATCAAAAATGAGCTATACTTTTTTACTAATGTAGTTCAAAAGAATAAAGAAATATTTGAAGATGATGATAGAAAAATAAAAGCTTTTCAAGGAGATATAATTATGAATAATATAATCTATTTAAATGATGAGGATTTATTGAAAGTATATCATAAAAATACTAAATTACAACTTAAAGTAAAAGAATCATATCAAGATAGTCAAATATACATGATAAAACTTACATTAGACTATATAAAAGATTCACTATATGATTATTCTATAAATTTTGATGGTAATAGTTATATAAAGATTAAAGATAAAAGAAAATTTATTTTAGGTATTAAATCTGCTCATGCTAAACATAAGATTTTAGATGATGAAGGATTGAAAATACTTAATAATATAATAACTTTATATAGTAGATTGTGTTACATAGATGAGCACAGCATAGGTTACAAAAAAATAAAACATAGGATAAATATAATGACTAATAAATTGAAACAAATAGTTTTAGAAGAATTTAATTATATGACAGAAGTAAGTGAAAATCACTTAATTAGATTATTCACAAATGTATATGTAGAAGATAATCTTAGTGATAACAGATTCTATGTAGATGAAGATTATGTATTGTATGAATCTTATATTTAAGTTATAAGATATTAAAACTGCAATCATCCAAATAATTAACATATATGTATAGATAAAAAGGCCACTCATATCCCCCTCAAGTGGTCTTTTTTATTTTGTAATCTTAAAATGTAGTTTATCATAATATAAAAAACACCTAGTCTAACTTCTTAAATGTTTATAAAGTATCCTATCTATCATTTCTACCAATTCTATCTACAAATCCTTTTACCTTCAACCTTATTTGAAAAACTCTCGAATTATGTAATTCAAGGATAATTTTTTATATTAAAACGCAATAATTTTATATTTAATATAAAAAAATATACTTTACTTATCTATTTTTATATTTTATAATGTAATTAACTTAAAAATGTATTGGGGGATTTTTTATGAAAGATATAACTAGAACAGAAGTAAGAAAGTATGTAGAAAAGGTATTAACAACTGTAAATGACTATAGCAATACAAAATGTGTTATTTGCATAGAAAATGATGAGCTAAAACTTTGTATCTTATCTAATAAAGAATACAGTGAAAAAAGTAAAAATTATGATAGTGAAGTATGTATTCAAGATGTTATAAATAAATTGCGTATGGAAAATCTTGATTTGGAATATATAGTTGATATTTGTTTAACTACAGCAAATTATATAGTTACAGAATATAATTCCAATCTAAAAGATTTTAAAAAAGATATTAGAAAATTATGTGGAGAAGAGTTAATATCTTCAGAATTTACTAATCATGTTCCAGAATTATACAATAAATACTTTAAAGGTAATTTGGATGTTATTGTTGATTGCTTAGATATAAATTTCAATGGTAAACGAATTTACCAATCAGAGGGAAAAAACCTTATTATAACTATTAAATTTTTTATCATTAAAGAAGATGTTAAAAATATTTTAAATTCGTTAATAAAAATAACCAATGTTGACATTAATAATATAGGAGGTGAAAACTATTAACATAAATTTATAATCAAATGTAAATATCTGCTTATTTATAGATTTATGGAAATGGGATAATTATGAAACTATTAAAATTCTGTATTATTATATGTATAGTTGCTTTTCCAATATTAGGTTTTTCATCATTAGAACAATCTAATGAAAATAAAGTCATAACAACTAAATGTGCTTTAGATTTCATTGAAAATCAAGTTCCTTGTGAGGCAAAATATGAAGGATACAAAAAAAATCAAATTGATGGGACTACAATCTTATACTATAGCTATAAAGATTCAACTCATATAGTTACGTTATCCCATACTGAAAATAGTTTTTCAAGAAAATTTAACTGGAATGAAGTTTATGATATACAGTATGAATAATAATGTTACATAAATTAATAAAAAACAAGCAGGTTACTCTCTATCTTAGTAACTTACTTGTTTTTATTTATGTAAACAATAAAAGACTCTTTGTCGATGACACCTGAGCCTTTTATAATAAATAGAGCGTTCAATTTGGAATCTTTTTTATAGTATACTACTCTTCTCTCTATTTAAAACTTATCATTAAGTTATTTAGATTGTACTACTTTCTATAGGTACAGTCAATTATCTTAATATGTTTTTTTCTCTTATCTCAGCTTTAGTTACTTCTGTTAAGTTCTCTACACTCTTACCTATAGTTCTATTATCTTGCCATATAATTTGATATTCACTTCCAAAAATAACATCTAATGCATCCAATAATTGTGCATAGTTCAACATACTGTCGACTATTTTTACAGAAGACATATCAATCTCCTTATATTCTGTTTTACATATAATAGTAAAATCTAAAAATCTAGCTATATCTATAACATCAGTAAATTTAATATATCCTACTTTTATTCTTTTATAGAAATTAATGTATTTACTATCTTCTCCATTCACTTTGCTATTTAATGCTGTAAGAGTAATTCCTCTTTTTACAATTGCACTCTTTAAGTCTCTAGACAAATCCATTTTATCAACTCCTCATTATATTTATTATAAAATAAAAAAATATACTTTTAAAGTACATTTTTTGGTTTTATATATAAATATATGTTTATTTTTATATTTGAAAAGTCGATAAAAGTTATATTATCCTAAAATCAAGCCTAAATATATGATTAAATTATATTGAAGCTTTAGATAGCCTTCTAAAGCTCCTCACTTGCTTATTCAATAAATAGTATTATTAATTTCATATAACCCTATTCTGGCTTATTTAAATTTGCATTATAAAATTCCTATTTGCTATATTTTTCTATATATTCAAATAAAGCCATGCTTAATAAATCAGTTTTTTGGTATTCATGATTTTGGCCACAAAATGTATCAAAAGCATCTCTAGCTTCTTCATTCAATCTAAAAGTTTTTCTAACTGTCTTTTTAGAAGGTAAATCTATTTTTATAATATTTTTTTCTTCTACTTGTATAATCTCATCAATATTTTTTTCAGAAAACCACTTTAATATATTTTGTATTTTTTCATAATCCTCAGAAAACCACTTTAATACTTTTTGTATTTTTCCATAATCTCTTATTAATGACATCATATTTTCTTGAAATTGTTTACTAGATACTAAATTATGAACTTTATCACCATCTATAATTAAATTAGTCATTTCAGAAGGCTTTGACTTATCTTTTTTATTTATCATACCTTTTTCACCAAAATATATAAATTTATCATTGACTCTTTTATATCCTCTTGTAGTTAAAAATTTTCTAATACTACTTTCAGATGCTTTAAGCTCTACTGAAATTTTTGTTAAGCTATCTCCACTAGATAACTTTTCATTAATATAGTTTACAATATCTTTTATATCTTTGCTTTTTAAATCATCCCAAAGCATAAATTCCCTCCTATATATTATAAATTTTACTGTCATACTTTCTTCACCACATAAGATATAAATTCTATCTATTTTATGATATCACCTTTATCCAATTATGTTTTATAATAATATTTCTATTTATTATTTTTTTATCAATAAAAATTGTCCTTTAATTTATTCTTGAAAAATTATATGATTAATTCAGATATCCAAACAAACTGATAAGGGAGATTGAAGAATGTGTTTATGTATAATGATTCAAAAACTTGTGAAATGGTAAAATTTTGTGGTCTAAGTAGTAGAGAACAAATTAATAATGGACTATATGAAAATAGCTCTGATATATTTACTATAATGAGCTACAAATTATATAGATGTACATTAGATATAGACTATTTAATTGAATGTGCATATTTTGAAGTTGCGAAACTTTTTAGATATCATTATGAAATTATTAATCCTAGCTCCATTTATTATTCTGTACTTGAAAATATTTATATAAAACCAAAGAGTTTAAAATAATTCACAAAATTTCATATATTAGGATATTTATGCTTAGAAAAAGATGATAAGTGTATTACATTAAATAAATATTATAACAATCTTAGTGAAGATAAAAAAGTTAAACTTGGAATCCCAAACTACAAAACTTTGCAAAGACGTTGGAATGAATTAAATATAAATAACCATATTTATAATGAAGAACATGCTTTTGAAAATTATAAAAATAAAAAAAAGTGTCATCATATATCACAGTATCAGATAAACGAACTTGAATTTTTATTAGAAAATTATGATACTGAATTTTTAAAATCATTTCGTATAAAAACACCTAACAAATTAGATTTTGATAAACTTAAGAAATATGTGAAGTTAGCAAGAAATTACACATTGAATTCAGATGATAAGTTTAAAAATATTAAATTTTATCAACTTGAGAGAAGAACTTCATTTGAATTAATTAAGGAAATAGCTAATCAAATAGAAAAAAATAACTACAATTATTTAGATGATAATGGAAATTATGTTTGTAAACTATGGTACTACTTGAGAAAGATTCCAGATATAAAAAATAGAAAAATATATATTGAAATATTTTTTAAATTAACAGATGAAGATAAGGATACCTTACTTGATGAACTAATTGATTTAGAAATTATATATAAAATTTTAACATCATATTCACTTTATCTTATTAATGGATATAAAAAAGAAGAAATACAAAAATATACAGAGAAAATGGAAAAATCATTTATTGAATACTATAATTTAAATGAATATGAAACTGTAAAAGCATCAAATAATAATACTGAGATTTATGAATATCTTTTTAAAAAAATTAACATAACAAATGAATTATTTTCCATATTAGAAAAAATATTTAACCTAGAAAAGAAGTCAGAAAATATAGGTTCAAATATGAAACAAAATATAGAGAAATTTAAAAAGTTTGATAATGAATTTGAAATTTTAGACTATGAAAATATGGAAGAATTGTTAAAAGAAGCAAAATTTATATATAAAAATATTAAATAAAAAACTAAGAGAGGAAGATGTTAAAATGATACAATGTGATTTATGTGGAAGGTATTTCCATTCTGATGAAATTAATAGTTGCCCTAATACAAACTGTTCAAAAGAATTATGTTCAAACTGCTATCAAGAACATGTTACAATATGCCTAAATAGCTCTTTTGAAGATGATGATTATGTAGAAGAAAAATATCCAAGTAAATGTCCTTATTGTGATGAAGAATTACAGCTTGACTTAGAAGTTGAGGGAGATACTATTATTGAAAACTTAATATGTCCAAATCCCTATTGTGATAAAGATTTCAGTATTCTTTATAAAGAAATTAACAATACATATGAATAAGAGTAAATAATCAGATAAGAGAGCCATTCTACAATTTTAAATTAAGATTGGCTCTTTTTGATTTTAGAAAACAATCATATTTAATTCTATGTTAAAATAAAATAAATACTTGTAATGCTAGAAAGGGTTATCTTAATGGAAAAATATACACTATTAAATATTGATAATAAAAAGTTTGACATCTATGGTACATTTGGTGCAAATTCATCTTCAAAGGGTATGTTATACAAATGGACTGCAACACTTAATAATCAGTTAATATATATAAAAACTGGTCTTAGATATAGAAATACATATAGTGATATACAACCTCTTACAGAAGCTTTAGTATCAGATATATTACACAATTTGGGTATAAACCATGTTAGATATTACTATACTAAATTAGAAAAAAGTGATAAAATTTTCGATGTATGCTATTCTTATGACTTTGCAAAAGATTCTAGGTATATTACTATGCGAGAATTTGTTGGTAATAGTGACATTGACTTATATACCTATTTAATCAAAGAGCTTAACATAAATAAAAAAGAGTTAGATACTATGATAATAGTAGATTTTATAATAAATAATATAGATAGACACCTTAGAAATTTTGGGATGTTGGAAGATGAATCTAAAAATTTAACTTTCGCTCCATTATTTGACCACGGTTTTTCACTTTATGGTGATAAAAGTGATGAGGAACTACAATTAGATTCACCTGAAGACTTAGAACTTGTTGATGACTGTAAACCTTTTAAAAATTCACATTATGAGCAGATAAAATTAGTATCTGACATTCACTTAAAAGTTAATTTATCTGAACTATTGAAAATTGTTGACAGCTATAGGGATTTATTAAAACCACATAGAATCAATTGTATTAAATATTTATTGAAACTGAGGATAGAATATTTAATAGAAAGAGGTGTTTTATATGAATAATTTAGATATGATGATAGAACCTAATAATAATGATAATAAAAAAATAAGATATAAAAAAGCTTCTCCACGTAAAATTATAAGACCTTCTTCTCCTTGTGATTCTTATTTTTTAAAATATAAAAATGAAACTACAGGGACTATTATCTATAATTTTATAAAAGATAAATTTGTATTTAAGCCTAACAAAAACTATAAAGGGATAGAACCTTTCCCTATAACAAGATTAAAAAATATTGAAGATATAACTGATGATATGTGGGATGAATTTATAAGGATTTGGATAAGTGAGAGAACTATTCAAGAATGTAGACCTGAGGTTAATTCTATTTTGAAAGAATTGAAACTTAATCATTATAATGAATGGGATATATGTAGAAAAAACCTAGCAATGAGTATAGAGGATTATTTTTGGATTACAAAAGATAATAGTCTTGATTATAAAGACTTTAATATAAGATATTGTGCATTAAATGGAAAAGAACCTAAATATAAAGCTCCTTTTCCTATAGAAAAATATCCTAATTATCTTGAAAAAAGAAAATATATAAACTTTTATTAAAAGCACCAACCTCACATTATGTTTATATATATGTATAATTAAGTTGTACAATTTTTTAAAAATTCAATGTGAGGAGATATGATGAAATGGATATATTTAAATTTGAAGCTGAAAGAATTTATGCCACAATTTTAGTTGCTGATAGTAATATCCCACAGATAATAAAGATTATAAGAAGAACTAATAAGACTGTGACATATGAAAAAAATGGTGAAGTTAAAAGAGCTAATATTTATTTATACAAAGATACAGAATATATAAAATTAGGCAAAGGCTCTATGAAAACTGTATTCTATGCTAAAACTGATTTAACACGTTAAGAATATTTAAAATATAATTTAATACCAATGATAAAAGAAGTAGAGATATATCAATTGATATACCTCTACTTCTTTTGTTATTAAAATTATTTCTAACATCACCAATGAACATATACTAATATTATGTTTATCTATGTAAATTAGTATATAATTATATTTATATACTAATTTATTTGGAGGATATTAAAATGGACTTATTTATACAAGAAATAGAAGACCCAAAATATAAGAAGCTAATTGAAATAACTGTATCACATATAGATGAAATTTGTGTGTATGGACAATACTTATTCAATCTAATGAATACAGATAAGAATAATAAAAAATCTGATACTGTAATACTATTTTTATTTAGAGATTTATTAGAAACAGTAGATGGCATTCAGTCACTATTTAATGGTTCATCTATAAATATATCAGATATATTATTCAGAAATATGTTTGAACTTTCCTTAAGTCTAGATTATATATTCTTAGATGAAGGATTATTAGAAAAAAGAGCTTTATCTTATGAAGTCACTAGTATACATGAAAGAATTACTCTATATGAAAAACTTAATACAGATAATGCAGAACATGAAAATTTCAGAGCAATAATAGGAGAAGATATATATAATAATTTTACTCCTGAGAAATTGAACTCCCTTGCTGAAAATTTAAGAAGTATATTTGAAAAATATCCTGAGTATAAATCTGTTGATGAAGATAGAACTAGAAAAAAAGATGCAATTAACTTAAGAAGACGTCAACAACATCTTCATGATTTAGAGCCTAAATGGTATCAAATACATAGTACTGCTTCCAATTTAAGAGGATTAAGCAAGTTATTAAATATGGAGAAAGATTATTTAATTTTATACAATCAATGGTCAAAGAAAGTACATGGAGTAGCATCTATGGAAGGTTTTAGAGTTGTTAATAATAAACCAATTATACAAAATCCTAAAATTCCTAAAAATTCTCAAGATGTTATAATGAAGATTGAGCTTCTACAGAGATTAATGACCAGTTGCTATATAAATATATGTAAATATTTTTTAACTGATAAAGACTCTGAAAATGTTGCTATATGGTACATAGGGATAAAAGAAAAAGAGTCTTATATATCCAAAAAATGGAGTGAGGTTAAATTTTATTAAAATCAATTTTTATATCAAATAATATTTAAAATAAAAAAAGAGATATTTCAAATCTTTTGCATATGAGTGTTCATAATTTTTTTGCTCATAACAAACTTATAAGCTTAAATGAAGCTTCTAAAATATATAAAAAATCTATTTCATAAATGGCTTTTTCTAAAAGAATCTCTTGTTAGAGAATATGGTAAAAGTTTGCTAGAAGATTAAGAATATAAAAAGATGGTAAACTAATCCTAAGTTTACCATCTTTTATATTAGTATTTCTCTTGTATTATTTCAATAATCTCAATGTCTTTATTTCTTTCATAACTTAAAATAGCAAAATTAACATATTGAGGGTCTTTTACAGATATATATGCTACTCCATCAAAGCCCACAAATTTACTTATAAGAGACATTATGTTGGTTACAATATATTCTTCATTAAATACTGAATTTTCTTGAACTTCCTCATTTATAAAACCATCAAATGAACCATCAAATAGTGGATTAATCTTAAGACACTTCAATTCTTTTTTTATTTTAAAAAATCCTATATTATAGCATTTATCAATACCTTTATTTACTTCCTTTTTTATAGCTTCTTTACTATTTCCTAAATATAGTATTGGAAAACCAGCTGAATTATATCTTCCCTGTTGTGCCAAGTTTATAGGAGGTTCCCACATCTCATCTTTAGAATATATTTCTTCATTGTTATTTATTCTAGTTCTATATAATACATCAAATTCATTTAATATGTACATGTTTCCACTTTTATATAAAGTTTCTACCAAATCCTTTAACTTTTTAAAAATTGTATTATCAATTAGTAATGGGTTTTTAATATAGCTTTCTTTTAAACTGATAATATCCTCATAACTACATGTATTCGCTACTCTGCATATTTCCTTTTTTATTTCATAATACATAGGCTCAGTACCATAGAAATTTTCATTAAAATCATTTATATCACGCTCAGTATATACTATAGTATCTTCATTCCATATACCATATGACATCTTATCATCATAATTATATCCTGTTCCTGACATACAATTCGGGCAAGAAATATATTCAAAAACTTCATTTTCAATATTTTCATCCCAATCCCAAACACTTATTTCTTCCACTAAATCACCTAAAGTTGTCTCAAAATTAGTTGCTCCAAGCATTTTGCCAGGATTATCAACTTCTTCATTAAAAAATTTTTCTATATCATATCTTAAGTTATTTATAAAATTACCATGTTCACAATCTTCACATTCATTAAAACAGCTCTTTGCTTTCTTTGCTATTTGCAGCTTTATATCATCTTTTATTGCTTCTATAGATTCTTCATCTAAATAGTATTCAGTTTTATAAATGTTTGAACCACAGTTCTCACATTTAATACATTTATCTTCATTTAAAAATGCATATTCTTTAAAGACAATATTAATATCTAAATCTTTTTCAACTAAACTTTTTTGAATTGATAAAATCTCCTCATACTCTTTACAACTCCTGCATATCATAAGCTTTTCTCTCCTTATATCATAAGTTTTTTCTCCCTAAATTCTTCATTCCCAAATAAAGTGACATAATTTTATATTATAAATATTTAAAAAGCTATTTTCAATGCAAATTCTAAACATCGTAAATATTAAATGAAATAAAAAGCTCAGCTTCTTATGTTTATATATGGTGAACAAGGTATGATAAAAGTATTACTATTGCCCACATAATCGTTTAATTGATTTTTCAAATTAATTTGTTTTATTTATTCAATTAAGATACATCCTCATACAAATAGCTCATATTCTTTTTTCAATAACATATAAAGGTCCTGAAAAAATTCATCCTATTATATTTGATGAATAAAGTATGATAAAAGTATCATATTTACAAATCCCAAAATCTACTATATTGTATACATGTAAGAAGATAATTATTATTATATTTTTAAGAAAGGACAAGTGGTTACATGAAAGAGGACTGTATAAGTATCCATATAGTTTTATTAGGAACACAGTTACATCTATCTACAATTAAAAAGTTGTACACATATCATTCAGATTTATTTCGTATAAAATCAACAAGCTCAATCGCAACACTTCCAGAGACAGATTTATCTTGTTGGTCATATAGCAAAAAAGTTATTTCTTCTCTACTTGAGGAATCTAAGTATGATGCAGATATTACTATTGCAATTATTGAAAATAGAATAGAGGGTAATTATTTCACAAGGAGATTAAGTGATAAAAACCTTGTTTTAACATTCTATGAAGCAGAAACAATTTTAAGAGATGCAAATATTGACTTGTTCAATTACTTATTGATAACAATTTATAAAACAATAACAATTTATCGATTTTCAAATAATGTACTAAGTGAAGATAGTTCAAAATTTGTACATGATGAAACTAGAAGTTGTATTTTTGATATGCTTGGGAATAAGTATGATTTAGTGTACTCTACTTCAAATGCATGTCTTTGTCAACAATGCGAAGCTTATTCGGAAAAAATAGATTTACCATTTAATTATATTACTACACTTAAGAAAGAATTGAAAAAAATTCGCAAAACTAGATATACTCGTCTTACTGATTTTATAAAACAAAAGCCAATAATATCATTAATAATTACTGCTATTTTCTCTGTTATTCTTAATGTTTTATCATGTTATATTTTTGAATTACTATTTAAATAAAAATGAAATAGTGTGTACTTATTATTCTAAGTATCTCTTATTTTTCAATAATACATAAAGGACCTGAAAAAATTCAGGTCCTTTATGTATATCCGATGAATAAAGTATGATAAAAGTATCATTATTAATTCAACACAGTTAAATAGCTAGTTTCTTATTTTAAAAATAAGTTTTTAAATATTTCTTCTAACACTGGTATTGCTATTGAATTACCAGCCATTTTATATTGTTGACTTGCACTTATACCAGCTTCTTTGATTAATTGAATATCTCTATCATCCATCCCCATTAATCTAAAGCACTCAGTTGGAGTAAGTCGTCTTATTTTAAAGCTTGGAGTCATTTCCAATATAGCTTTTTTCCCTCCATAACTTTTAGCACATATAGTACCACAAACATTTCTATTATATAATCTAATTCCTTCATCATATCTTAATTCACAAAACAATTTATCTTCTAAAAGAACCATTGGAGGTGCTTTATAATCACCTGCTGTTAAGCTTCTTGAAATATAATCAGCATTCATTACAATATTACTTTGATGTTTTTTCCCATTTTCTCCTTTTTGGATAAACCCAGCTTCTATTTTTGATATATCAAATTTTTTACCAATTTTATTCAATATATATGTCTCATTTGGTATAAATTTATTTAAAAGAACATCTGACAAATAACACTTCTCAGGAACATTTTCTTCTAATATATCTTTTATGCTAGTTTTTAATGGAAACTCTTTTGGGAACTCATATTTTTTATGTTCTCCTAATACGCTTACCATGAATACACGTTCTCTATTTTGTGGAATATTGTAATCTTTAGCATTTAGTACTTTCCAATAATTAGAATATCCTTGTTCTCTTAACCAAGCTTCCCAAGAGTCAAACTCAGGTTTAAACTTTTTCCCAACTAAGTTTTTGACATTTTCCATAAGCAAGTATTTTGGCTTACAATATTCTATTATCCTTTGACACTCCCATAACAATCCACTTCTAGTCCCACTTCCTTTACTTAATCCTAGCATTCTACCAGCTACAGATATATCAGTACAAGGAAATGAATATGTGAATAAATCATGTTCAGGAATATCTTTTACATCTATCTTACTTATATCACCTAGATTATTTGTTTTGCCATGTATTGCTTCATATGCCTAATTGTATAAACTTCATGATATTTCATTAATATGTAAAAGATTAAATTTGATATAGGAACATAACTTTATAGAAAAAATAAATTTTGAAAATATAAAGCCTATACTTTTTATTTATAGACGCTACTCTATAAATGCTATTTCGATTACTCTAATAGCCACTTTCTTTCAAAAGTGTAAAGACTATTTCACCATCCTAACTAATGTTAGGAGCAGACCGTTTCTTCCACCTAAAACTTGTGGTTTTACTCTTTATTAGATAGTCGTTGAAGGTTTTCCTTATCTATAAAAAGACTTAGGAACTTCCTTGCAGAACTGCCATTTTTTTATTAATACTTAGGATTTAACCATATATTTATCTAGAATATTTTTTTTACTTTCGTTACATTCAAGCTTATCTTTTCAAATTACTTTGTAGTTATTCTAGCTTTAGGCTTTACCTGCAATTAAATCTGTTTCTTATGCAAATTACTTTACATAAGCAGTACTGGTTTATATGTATAATTATATACTTTCTTACTGTATAGCATATTTGTCGATTTCACTTATTGCAACAACTTCATAATCTAAGCCTATATTTCTTAATGCTATTGATTGACTACCATATCCACTAAATGCTTCTATTACTCTTAACTTTTTCATATAAATTGCTCCTCTCATTAAAAGAGGCAATAAACGATTAATAGCTTATTGCCCTTTTCACCTAATCAAATTTAATATTTGAAACTTTATCCCATTTAATTTCTCTAGTAAAATCATCTGTTTGATGAAATAATTCTACTATGTGACATGCATCATTATAGCTATAATATATGATAGTAGTTCCATTAACTTGGTCTTTTTTATAACCTTCATATTTAGCTTCATTTGGAACTTTACTATCCACTAAATCAAATGCTGCCTGTGTTGTTATTGTCTTAGCCTTATGTGAAGCTACTACTGTAATTGAACATATTATTATACAAATAGATATTACTGTAATAACATACATCTTAAGCCATTTCATTATATTCCTCCTATTTTAATGTTATTAAAATAAGTTATCTCTCATAATTTATTATTTCTCTTAATTCTTATTAATTATATTCATTCTATGTATGTAAAAAATCAATCTATATAGTTTTTGAGTATGATTTTACTCATTTTTATTTGTATTATAATATGCTCTTATTATCCTATTTTTACCATTTTCAAAGTGCTCTTTTTCTAACTCAATGCCAATAAAACGTCGATTTGTATTGGCACATCCTACACCTGTCTGACCTGACCCATAGCAGTTATCAAGTACAAGGTCACCCTCTTTTGTATAGGTATTTATCAAGTATTGTATTAATTCCAATGGTTTTTGACATGGGTGGATACAATTAACTTCTTTATCAAAATAAAGTACATTATTTGGATAATTAGTATACTTTATAATATATTCTTTTCCATAAATACCTTCAGAATATATACCTTCTTTTTTACACTTTCCTTTAAATGCTTTTATAGGCTCATCTAATTTTATTAGACCTTGAGGAATATATGTTGGCATTTTTTTGTAAAAAACATTAATATCTTCAACCTTTCTCATTGGTTGATACTTAGAAAAAATATGACCTGTTGAAGTATTTTTTATCCAGTACCAAGAGTATTTATAATTTTTCTTATTTGAGTAAATTAATTCAGTTGTAAATGGTTGTGATGAAAATAGAACAATCACTCCATTAGGTTTAATTATTCTTTCATATTGTTTCCAAAGCTCATCCAAATCTATCATTTTATCCCATTTACAATTCGTCATATTATAAGGGAGGTCGCAAAGTATTAAGTCGATTTTTTTATCTTCTATTTCATCTCTCATTACTTTCAAGCAATCGTCATTGTATAGTTTATATCGTTCTATGTCTTTAATCATCTTAAAATCCTCCTATTTAATGTAACAGATGTCATTTTTACTATACATGTATGTAAACGAATATAATTATACTTTACCACCCCCCTTCAAAGACTTTATATATATCAATCTCTTTGGGTTTTTATATATTTAATTTTCTGTCAAATGTTAAAAGTATTAATATTAAAATATCTATTTTGTTGTAGTATTACTTGTATCCTCAATTATTATGTCATCATATCCTTCAGAGTGTGTAACTCCTGTAGTTATACCATCTAGTATGTTTTGTACTGAAGCTAAATCATCATTAGCTTTACTTATTTCCTCGTTTATAACTGTAATATCTGTTGCATCATCTTCTCCACCAGAATTTCCTTTTAATTCATTGTATCGTTCAGTTAATCTAGCTCTCTCTTCTTTCAAACGATTTACTTCTGCTATCAATTTTGTTTCACCTTCTGCTAGTAACTTTGAATCATTATCCAGACCTTGTAATGTATTTATAAGATTATTAGCTGTATCTCCACCTGTATATGTTAGTGCAATAGCTGAAACAGATAATGTAGCTACACCTAATACAGCTAGTTTTTTAAGATTTTTCATAATAGCTTTCCTCCTTAATCTGTTAATGCAGGGAAATTATCATCATCTAAATCAAATATTCCCATATATCCAACATAACTATCATCATTCGTGCCTGTCATTCCAGTAAAAGCTACTTTATTCCCAGCTAATAAAGACATATTTGTTATTTTTAAATCATTTTGAGGTTTTATAGTTTTCTTTAAAGCACCATCTGGAGATATTATCATCATACTACTAAAATAATTTGATACTAATATGTCACCATTACTTAATATAAAATCATACTTATTTCCTATTAAATCCTCAGTTGGAATTGCACTCTCTACTGTTCCATCTGATGTTATTGTACTTATTGTTTTTATTGCATAAATTACACATTTTCCATCTTTTTCTTCAATTATAGATGTTGGCCTAGAACTATTTCCGTTATAGTATGTGTAGTCATCACTTATTTTACTTGTCCATAATTTTGTACCATCTTTTGCATACTTCGTCGCAAAAGGAAAAGCAGCACTAGAAGTTATATTATCATAAGTTTTACTTGCATAACCTACCACAATTATATCTCCGTCTGTCATCTCTATTGCATTTCCAATGTTTACAGTTCCACCCTCACATTTTATTTTAGATTCCCACTGCTGATTTCCATCCTTATCAATGAATATAACCCTTGAATAATTAGCTGATGACATACTGCCAACACACAAATAATTACCATCTTTAAGTTCTATAATATTTTCAATTGTTTCAGGTGCTGTGTCTCCACTATCAAATTGTGTTGTAAACTTTATTTCCCCTTGAGAATTTAATTTTATTACATGTGTTGTAGCTGTTGTTAATTTTCCTGATGAGCTTGTTAAGCTTCTATCCTGAGAAGTAGCTAGTATTAAGGCTCCACCATCTTTTGTTGCTCTACATCCATTTATATTACTTACATTAGTATTACTTAATTCCTTATGCCAAACCTCTTTTCCATTTAAATTTACCTTTTGAAATATGGTTTTTCCAGTTTTTGTACTAGTATTAAATTTATTTAATACTAGTAACATATTGTTATCTTTCAGTAAACAACTTCCCTTTACTGCATTTATACCATCTACACCCTTCAGTTTCCTTGCATAAGTTGTACCTTCAAAAGTTGGTAGAACATAATCATCATTCATGGCTTCAGCATACCCTGTCATGTGTGCATTTATAGGTGTATATTTAGATAAAGCTTCTTGTATTCTATTTGCATCACTATTAGCTTTGCTTAATTCTTCTTTTGCTTTTGACAATTCACTTGTAGCTTTTCTATATTCTATAGAGCTTGTTCTTCCATTACTTTCTAATTTAGCTATTTCTGATTCTAAAGTACTTATTTGACTCTTTATTTCTTTTGCCTTTGCTATTAAATCCTTTTCTCCATCTTTAAGTAAATTAACTCCATTTTTCATTTCTGTTAATTTAGTTTTAGCTTCTTCTATTATTCCACTACCATCCCAAGTCAATAATGCACCAGCTGCTAATGTTGCACTTAGACCTAGTGCTATAAATTTCCCTTTAGAATTTAACATATCTAAAATACGATGCCAAAAACTTATTTTGACATATTGCTACTCAAAATATGTTCAAATATACCCATAGAAATTTTTCTTGTTTCTCAGAACCTCATTTTTCTGGTCCAGTACAAGATTAAATTCCAAAGTTAGTCTTTTGAATATATAAATACTTTTAATTTTAAATTAATTAATATTTGCATTCAAATCTATATCTTATTTTTCATATATTAGAAACTTTAAAGTCTTCAATAGCTATATAGGTAATAAGTTTTAATACTATTTAATATTTAATGATATTTTTATATTTTGACTATCTACTTTTGGATATTTTGACGAGTAGCTACTCCTTTCTTTATATTTTCATTCCAATCTTTCATATTTTCTTGAAAGCTCTCTTTAATTTCTTTTTCATTTTACTAACTATTGAAGTTTTATTATTTGATTAGAAGCTAAATTTATTTATATATATACTTATATATTATTTAATTTATTTATAAGTAGTAAAAATATATTTCAACTTCTTATTTTTATATTTATAATAATAAATATTATATCTAAACTTATATATTATATATTTTCTATATATATAATATATATTCTAATTATTTATATAACATTATATATTCTAAAACTATATGTATATATTATTTTTATATTTATGTTCTCTTCTTGTCTTGTTTTATATAATTTATCTTAGTTCTGAATTATTTAAACATTTTATTACATTTACTAATAATTTAATCTTCTCATTTTTTACTCTATCTATATTTCCTTTAAAATTATCCCCTAAAAAATTATCTATTATATACAAAACACTTTCACCCATGAAAGTATATATGGCCATAACACAACTATTAGGATTTACTCTAAAAATCAATTTTATATATTTTCGATTATATCCAATCAGTAGTGCATGATTATTATTTTTGTATTTTGTATTTTTAATAGACAACTTATGGTTTTCGAATACCCCATTTATTCTTAAATCATCCTCATTTAAAATAATTCTTGTAAAGTTATTTAAACCTCGACTACTATATGCTTTTTCATATTCTAACAATAATCTTAATCGTGTCTTTTGATTTCTATCAGCTTTTTGCTTAAAATCATAACCTAAAATATACTTTCTTATTGAGTATGATGTTGAATTTGCGTATCTTACTAGTCTAAAGCTCCTGTTCCCCTTCTGAGTAGCATAACAAAGTATAATGTATGACCAATCTGAAGAATGTATAATTCCAAATTTGGTAGTACATGCCCATTCATCAGTAATATTTTGCCTATATTTTTTTAATAAAATTTCTATACTATATTCACCTATTACATCTTTTACCATTTGTATTCAACTAAGTTCGTTAATCCTAGCCAGTTCTCTTATGAACTTCTTATATTTTCATATAAGTGTAGACTATATCATCACCTAATTGGTGTCCTCCGCTTCCACTCACTTGAGCGTACTTCTATGATAAGAATAGTCGTTGAAGGTTTCCCTATTCGGGACTTCCCTGCTGATTACCCATTAAAAATAGTGTTTAGGATTTAACCATGCACTATCCAGTTAATTTTTTCTACTTTCGTAACATTCACACCTATCCATTTTTCATGATTATGTTTTAGTTTAACTAGCTTTAGGGAGTTCCAGCAATTCAAAGGATTTTGTATAAACAAATTAAAATATGTTTATACTTCCATGCTCTTTATGAACATGGGAGGCTGTCAACTAAAGTTAGTTACCTCTCTTACCACAATACGTCACCCCATTTGCTTATTTCTGCCAAATATTAAATAAATAAAATTTTAATTAAAAAATAGAAGGGAAAATTCCCTCCCTACATAATTACATAATATACTGTCTTATTCCTCTAATATTATTTTGTAGAATCAGAACAAGATGCATTTGAAACAACAAATCTCATTTTTTGTCAGCTAAAATAAGATATATATTAATATATTATTTAATAATATATTATATATATCTATATATCATTTAGTAATATATTATATATGGTTTTAAAATAAGTATTGTAAATTAAATTTAAAAATCATCTGAACTACCATTCGTCTAACAAGCTTGGTAAAACTTATAACTATAGCTACAAGAAATCATAATATCATCTCTCCAATCTACTTTTTCTTCACTTAATAATCTCTAAAGTTGTGTTGTTTTCTTTGTTTAATAACTATAAGATTTTGAGAAACTGTTGTTCTTACATTGTCTAGTTTATTTTAAGTACAAAACATACCAACAACGGTTACGTTGACAACGTAACCGTTGAGTGTTATTATATAAATATAATAACAACGTAAACGTTGATAAAGAGGTGCATGTATATGTTTAAAGAACTTAATTTAGAAGATGCAAAATACTTATTAGATAATTTTGCAAGTTATTTTAAAGTTTTTGATTATCTTGATGAAGACAGTGACTTGAAAAAATATTCTGTAAAGGGTTTAAATAAAGCATATGTAGAATATATTAAAAAATCTGCTTTTACTGGAAATTATGATATTAGTATATTTATTAATACTTACAATGATTATTTAAACTTTATAAAAGAAAACAAAGAGGAGTTTTTAGTAATTTTAAGAAAAGCACAAAACCTTTCTGATGCTTGCAGTATTTCTGACTACTTCGCTTCAAGGAATAACTATAGTAAGTTAGAAGGAGAATGGTTATCTATTAAAGAAATACAAGATTATTTAGAACAAGACTATTATGTATATATTGTAAGAAATAAATATTTTAGGATTGAACGAGAAATAGATAAAATTGATGAACTAATGCAATATAAAGTGTTTACTTTCAAAGAAGCAACTACTCTATGGGGTTTAGGTGAAAGTACTCTAAGAAGTGTTATAAGACAAGATAATCTTATTGAAGGTATTGACTATCGAAAAAGTGGAAGTAATTGGCTTATAACAGAAGATGCTATGCTGAAGTTATATGGTAAACCTAGCATCATTGTCAATGACTGATACTCCCACACCAAAGGTGTGGGTTTTTAGGTACTATATGAAATTTTACAATATTCTATATTTAATCATTAATCATATTTTGGATTATGTTGGAAAAAATCTAAATAATGCTTTATAATTAAATTAAATAAACTATTTTTGTAGTATATTACTGTGGGGGGGTAATTCCAAATGGCTTTTAAAAAAAGATTTAAGGATATAGAAAGTACACAAATACATCTAAGTACAATCTATAAAAGGAATAATAAAAAACTAAATATAAAAAAGAAATGCAGCTTTATTATAAGTGGTTTACTTATTAGCTCAACATTACTTGGTTTTTCATCTTTAGATAATTCTGTTTATGCTGATGAGGGACATAATAACTTAAAAGTAAGTAAAGAAACAACATTAGGTAATAGAAAAGAAGTTGATAACTATTCTATTCAAGCATCAAATAATATTGATACTGCAATAAAAGTATCACAAAAAGGCTGGACATCTGCAACTAATATAATACTAGTTAAAGATAATGGTCTAGCTGATTCTCTATCTGTTACACCTCTTGCTAAAGCTTTAAATGCTCCAATACTAGTTACAAATCAAGATTCTATACCAAGTAATACTATGGATGAGATAAATAGACTTGGTATAAAAAACGTTATTTTAATTGGTGGCACAAGTTCTATTTCTGATAATGTTTTAAATACTCTAAAGGCAAAAGGATTAACTGTAGATAGAATTGGTGGGAATGATAGACAAGATACATCTTTACAAATAGCTAAGAAGCTCAATGATACAAGCAAAATAAATAAAGTCGCTGTAACTGATGGGTATAAGGGGTTAGTAGATGCAAGTAGCATTTCCGCTCCTGCTGCTAAAAATAATATGGCTATCTTGTTTGTAGATAAAAATATGAAAGATGATACAAAACAATTTATTGATAAAAATTCACAAAAGAATTATGTTATTGGTGGAGCTTCTACAATTGATGATGCTATAGTGAAGCATTTAAATGCAACTAGACTCTCTGGAGATAATAGAAAAGATACAAATGCTAGAGTTATAAATGAATTTTATGGAAAAGTTAATAATGCCTTTATAACTAAAGATGGTTCAAATAATGAAAATCAACTCATGGATGCACTTATTATATCAAATTTAGCTGCTAAAGAAGATTCAGTTGTTGTTCTTGGAAACAATGGATTATCTGATAAGCAAAAAGATGTATTGAAGAAAGTTAATCCTAGTAAAATCACAAAAGTAAATAATGGTGAAAATGATAAAACTTATTCTGATGCAATAGATGCATTTAATAGAAATGACTCAAATACTCAAGATAAGCAAAATGCTCCTGGAATAAAAGTTAATGGTAACAAAATAGCTATAGCTCCACAAAAAAACATGACAATAACTAGAAACTACCCTACAGGTGGTTTACCAATAATTGGTACAGATATAAAAGGTGAAATAAAAGTTAAATATGGAGACCCTGTAAGAGGTGCTCATGGATATGGATGTACTACTCAAGATGAATATGATAAGGTATTAAACTGGGGATTAAATGTAATGAGTACATTAGATTTAAATAAGTGTCCAGACTTTGTTTATTGGCAATATTACAAATCAGGTAATATACCTGAGGGCAGTTATATAGATAAAACTTTGTATGATGCAGATTTTAGAGATACTTATCGTTCATGGACAGTAGAAAATAAATATTTACTTTATGCACTTGATAAGGGAATTATGTCTAGAGAAGATGTTGAACAATTAATTATAGGTAAAAGTGTTCTTGGTCATGCAATAAGACAATTACCTAATACAACAGACCCAGGAGATGGTTCTCCAGCTTCTGCATATGATGTTATCTTTAGACAAAAATCTGATTGTGATGCTAGTGCTCAAGTAGACCAATTGATAAGTGATTTATGTGGAGCAAATGGAGCAATAATTGGTGATAGAAGTCATGCCGATTTCTATATGTTAAGTGGAAACTATTGGTGGATTAATGGAGCAATGCCAGGTAATTTTAAGAAAAATGATAACATCTTTAAAATGAGTGTAATATCTGCTCCAGCATATAATATAGACTATTTGTGGGAATAAAATGTACTAATCCATCTCTTTATGTGGAGTAGTATAAAATTAGAAGCTAGTTGACTAATATAAGATAGAAAATGTATAATATATATAAAGATACGAATTTGTATCTTTAGGACATAAAAAAAAGAGACTACAACTATTTACGGTAGGGTGTCTCTTCATTTAATAAGACTTACTCATTAGTTTGAAGAATCACCTGAATGGCCGTTCGGGTGATTCTTAATTTTTTGTAACGTTTTTTTAAACTCATCTATTTCTTTAAGGAGTCTATTCAAATTCTGAACCAATTTAATCAAACTGATTGTTATGGTTGTGAGAAATGTTATTATCGTTAACAAACAAATTAAATATTTCATGATATCACCTCCCCTCTTGATGTGACATGGGAGGTCTATGTAAATAAATATTCACCCTAATAGTTTTCTATGTAGTCTCTAAACAGATTATACCACAACTTACCATTTTGACAAATATAATGATTATTTGATTCTACAATCTGAAACTGCCACGCCTAAAGGTAGGGGCTTCTTAGGTACTACATGAATTTCTACAATACTGTAAACAAAAAATAAAATATTGCAAAAACAGAAGAATCACCCGAATGGCACTTCAGGTGATTCTTCTGTTTTTTTATTTTATCAATATCATCCCACATTTGATTCAACTTGAAGCTAATCTACCATGAATCACCATTCTAGCATCATTGAATTCATATGTGCATGTAGAAAGTGTAACTATTTTATCACTACTATTTACTTTAATATGCGATTTATATAATGATTTAGAAGCAATATTATTTATGTAATTTTGATAATCTAATTCATTGCTAAAATTTGTTTTTAGATAATCATAATCTGATTCTACAATATAAGCAGAAAAAACTTCATATAAAAATTCTTTTCCATTCAATGTTATTTTTATTTTGTTATTTTCTTCAAAGAAATTCCTATCTTTAAATTTATTTAAGTTATTAAACATAGTTTTATTTTTCATATTATGTCCATATATTATTATATTTTGCTCATCAAGAGATTTATTTCTATAATCCATAAATAATGTACCTGAAATAGAATCTTTTTTATAAAAATCTTTTTTAAGATAGTAAGAATTCTCTTTAGATTGCACAACTGGATAATTTATATTTGTATTCTCAACAGAAATCCAAAATTTAAAATCACTGTTAATTTTTGATAAGTCCTCCCTTTTATCTTCTTTTTTTTGAAGTTTTATTGATATTAATATAATATTAGTTATTATGTAGTGTCTTTTCATATATTTTCCTTATTTTAATTTTATTATATTTGAAAAAGTACCTGAAAAATTCAGGTACTTTTATTTTTAATATTACTTTGTTGTATCTAAAACAGAAACATTTGGAACAGTGAATTTCATTTCTTTGTCATTCCACGTTTTTTTAGATGTATCATCATACAATATATAGCAATCTGATTTATCTACAGTGAGTTTTAATTTTGTATGTCCTTTAAGTCCCTTTGTATAGAAATCTGATTTAGCTATAGGTGACTCTATTCCTGGTATATTCATAGCAACTTTGTCAGTATACATATATGCTTTAGGCAACTCAAATACTGTTGTATACTCTCTTATGATTAATACAGTTGTATCTTCATTATACCAGCCTGTACCAACTTTCATGTCATTAGTTCCCCTAACAGTATTTATTAAGTTAGCAACATTTGCTTCACTTAAAGCTTTACCTTTTGATTTTTCAAACACATTTAATACAGTATCTTGTGTATTAAGCTTCATTTTACTTAATATATCCTTTGTAATATCATTAACGCTACTAATGCCCTTACCATTAACAAGTGTCAATTTACCACTTCTTACTACTAAACGATACTCTTCAGTTGTTTTATTCTTACCAGTTATGTCTTTAGTTACTTCTTTACCATTGTAATCTTTTCCACCTATATTCATGCTTGGTAGCATTTTTAATTTGAACTTCCAACCATCACCAGTTTTTGTTCCAAATTTATTCATATAAGTATCTCTTACTTTGTCAGTACTATAGCTGCTATTTCCCCAAGCATTTTTAATAGCAGTATTTCCTATGTCCAAAGCATAGGTTTTTGCTGTTAAAGTTGGTTTATCTCCCCAATCTACTTTTCCAGTTCCACCTAATGTATAAGATAAGTTTACAGCACTTCCTTTATGGATTACTTGGGAGTTTCCTACCTTTGTACCACTTGCTACTTTACTTGCTAATGATTTAGCTTTTTTATCTGTTGCAATACTTGTTCCAACTACTTTTGAATTGATTTTAGCGTCTAATCTTAAGTAGCTATAAGAAAGTGGAGTTATTGTTCTTTGTCTTTCTCCAGAAACAATATCTATAGCTGTGTTCCCAGATAAATCAGAATGGGCCATAAATATTTCTGGATATACTTTAAGTGGTGTAGTTTTCTTTGTTTCATAACTATAAGATTCTTTCATATCCTTAGATTCTCCAGGTACTTTTGTATTAACAGTTCCTGTATGGTATCTATAATATGATACAGCTAATTTGTATGTGGCTGGTGTATATGCTTGTTTTGCAGTTTCACTAGATGTGTAACATCTGCAAACACTATTGCCTTCACTATTAGTTGTGTGTCTATAATTAGCTTTCTTATGAATATAACTTGAAACTGGGTCTAGCATGTAAATTTCAATATTACTATTCATAGTTCTCTTATTTTTATATTTATAATTTGTATCACCTCTATCTGCCGAAGCTATTTCATTTGTATATCCATTGTTTTTCCAATTTGCAAATTTAAGTGTATCTATATCTTTAGTTGTTCTTGTTGCTACTAATGTACCACCTACAGCTTGTGAGAAAGTTGTTCCACCATGATTAACATTTGTGCCATGTGGACTAGCTTTCCATTTAGGTTCAATCTTCAACCAAGGACTATTTTTCAAATCAACATTTCTTAATGATAAATTTGTCCAACCTGAAGGATTTAAAGATGAACTCACATGAGAAGTACTATCTGAGCTATGAGATACCTTGTAAATTGCATATGCAAGTTTACTAGATAAGTCATCCCAATACTCTGATAATCTCCATTCTGGAACTTCTTTTACATATTTTCCAGTAGTATCATCAACAACTGAGTCTATTTCTTTTGCTTTCAAATATACAGTCATCTCTGCATCTGAAAAAGCTTTCTCTCCTTTATCATCTTTTTTGTCTTTATATTTATCATCTACAGACATATCTTCAAAATCTTCATTTGCTCCAAAATCATTATCAGAATTTTTAGCTCCACCTAAATAAGTATTATACTGGTCCTCTTGATTTGGGTCTAATAAATCTCTTAATGCTGTATTAACAGTACTTTCATAAATTAGATTCTTATCTCTTGAAACTACAGACGGATTTTTAACTTTTAAATTCTCTTTAAAAAGACCTTCTTTATCTTTTTTATCGATTAAATCCACTTTATTTTTAGCTTCTTTTTCTATCTTATATGTTTTTCCATTACTTTCTATAGTACTATCTACCAAATCTATTTTGCTTATATTCTTACATGTTTTAAAGTCTTTTCCACCATCCCAATCTTTAGCTGGTTGAGCTATAGTTCCAACTTTTGTACCATTTGAATTATATAAGTCTATCTTTGTTTGAACAAATAACTTAGGTTTCTTTTCTACTTGTCCAGCTTTCCAGTGATGATATCCCCAACCACCAAAGACATTCTTTTTAACAGGTCCTCCTGAATTTATAGCTTGGATAGTGTTTACATATCCACCTTGCATGGGTTTCCAACCTGAAGATGAAATATGACCTAGTCTTTTACACCAATTAGAACATCCAGTTTTTGTACAGTAACCAGCTTTAGGATTACTTGTTGTTCCACCACGACTGTAAAGATATTTATATTCTCTAAAATATACACTTCTTTGTTGTTCATCATTACCAGTGACTTTTTTAGAATCTGCTAATCCTAGTGCCATAGAAAGATAAGACGTTGGCATATACATCCCATTTTGCTTTCCTTTACTATGAAGATGTATTCTAGGCATTGTTTGTATTAAGAATGTAACTTCACCTGATTGATATTTACCTTGAATATAATCTATATCCTTTTGTGAAACACCTTTTGATTTCATTAAATTTATATAATCTTGGAAAAATTGTTGCTTCCAGGCATCATCTTTACTTCTAATAGTATTTCCTACACTATCACCATAATTAACTTTGTAAACACCTTTTGAATCGGTTTCAGAAGTATATAATGCACTTCCCATAGTTGATAACACTTTATTTGAATTTGCTTTAACTGCTGATGGAGTTCCAACAATTCTTTTTGTCATTTCAGAGCTATTTAAAGAATCTGGACTAGTTTGATTAAAAATTCTATCTTTTCCAGCTATCAAATAATATGTTGCATCTGAGTAAGTTCCTAATATACCAGAATTTTTGAAATCTGTTTCAGTTGACTTATTAACTGGCATGAATAAACAATACTTCATATACTCTGATGAAAATTTATATGATTTTACAATATCATTTTCAGTAGCATCTTCAGTTAATAAAGTTACACTTCCATCTGATGCTTGACCGTTTTTTACGCTACCTGTGTTTGGCACAAATCCAAACATTATTACCTGATTTACATTTTGTCCATTTAAGGTCCAGTAATTTGCGTTATATGCATAACCATTAACGATTAATTGGTCAGAAGTAATGCCTGAGCCTCCTCCTGAACCCCCACCTGAGCTGCCGCCACTATCAGCAAATGTTTTTATTGGTGTACTCAATAGAACACTACTAATTAACATAAACATTAGAAAATTATTTTTTCTATTATTCTTATCTGAATGCAACATTCTAAGAATTGTTAATATTAATAATATACCTACAAGTGATAAAACACCTATTTGCATTGGTAACATATCTTGTGTGTGAGGAGATATTATACCCTCTTTATTCAATATCTTACCTTCACCTAATATTAAGGTTGTTACACCTGCTGTATCTGGTATATCAACTGTAAACACTTCTCCTGTTTCATTGTCTTGAACCATAAATGTTTCTCCTGACATAACAGAGAAATTTATTGGTTCTTTTCCTTTGTATTCTTTATTTTTTACATTTTCAACATTAATTACTGAAAAATTATAATCTAATCTTTTTCCATCAAGTTCCTTATAAACTTGAAATTTGTTTCTTGGAAACACACTTAAACTTAAGTTTCCTTGACCATTTGAAACATGTATATTCTTATTATGTGTTACACTTGCATATTTAGATTCAATACTTACTGAATAGTCTCCATTTGGAATGTTTTCTATATATTTATCTTTAGAGCTGATATCAAATTTAGATTCTATGCCAGTTTTTTTATTTTTTAACAAGATATTTAACTGTGTCCAATTCTGACTTAAATCAATATTTCCATTTATTTTAAAATCTAGGTTAATTTTACTTAGCTGCTGATTAGATGAACTTGAAATTTCAGCATTTCTAATTTTCACTACATTAGACATGAAGCTATCTAAATGTGTTTTACTAGAAATGACTGGATACACTATTTCATCTTGGCCATTGCCCGTATCAAATTCAAATTTTTTATCTACAGAATTTAATATTATTCTTGGTTCTACCTTATCTCTAGTTAGCCAAACTAACCCTTTGTCATTTGTAGTAACTCTATATTTAGAATTACTATATGTTCTTTCAATGTCTATTTTAAAGTTTTTTACAGGATTATCTTTCAAATCTAAAACTTTTATAGCTACTAAGTTAGTATCAGTTATTAATTTAGTTCTTATAGGTGCATTTTTAGCACCTTCTGGTAAACTTTTATCTACATTTTTTAGAGTACTAAATTCTTCTCCAATGGTCTTTTCTATTATTTTTTCTCTATTCACAGATAATGATTTCCCATCATTATCTAACATCAGAATAGACTTAATTACACTATCAGTTTTTCCTCTTAAGCAAAATTTGAATTTATCTCCTAATTTATAGCTTTTTACATTATTAAATTTAATTAGATAACTATTTTCTTTTTTATTAAAATTCTTTTCAGTTACATTTACTTTATCAATATAATTACCTTTAGAGTCTTGTAGCTCTATTTCAAAAGAAGGTATATATCCGATTTCAGATTGATTTGTATTTACTTCTACTCTTAAATACATTCCATCATTTACAATTATATTTTTAGATGTAGTATTTTCATTTACATCACTACTATTAATTGGTGGATTAGAATTGTTTTCATTGTTAGTATCGTCCTTATTAGCATCATCCTTATTATCACTTTCTTCATCTACATCTGTGCTTCCTATTACATTTCCTTCATTATCAATTATATTTCCTTTGCCATCATCTTTTAAATCTGTTTGAACATTATTATCGACAAAAGCTCCTCCTCCATTATCTGCATAAGAACTTACTATAGATGTACCTGTTAGCATTATTACTAACATAGCTGTTACAATTTTATTTTTCACCAATTTAATCACCTCACTTCCAAATTGATTTATATAAGAATATATATTAATAATTCTTATATATTACTTAATAATACATATACTTCTATATATTATTTAATAATATAATATATATACTTTCATATATTATATTATTAAATAAAAAAGAGACTACATTAATAATGTAATCTCTTTTTATTGATAGGTATGATAACAGCTAAGATGACTTTTTTTATAAAATATATAAATAAAGACTACAGTTAAACTATAGTCTTTATTTATATTCTATCAAATTATTAAGTATTTTATATAATAAATATATCTATCCTATAAATATATTTACTTTCTAAAACTTTATTATTTGAAACGAGTACAAAACAAAAGAATAAATATATAATATCATAAATAATTATTCTTTTCAATAATATATAATAAAAAAGAACTATACTTATAAATAGTTCTTTTTTATTATATATATGAGTGATAACTTATGTTCAATTTTGATTATAATATAAATACATATCTTTTTCAAGTTTATAAATTAATAATATAAAAACTATAGTATATACTATAGTTTTTATATCGTAAATCTTATTTTAAATATAGAATATAAAACAGGAGTCTATGATAAAATATATCATAGTAATTATATAACATCTTATTTATAGTAGAATCTATGACTTCATCAAAACAAAATGATTATTTATACTTATTATAGTTCTTTTATTATATTATTTCAAGGTTTTTATTATATATTCAAAATAAAAAAAGAAACTATATTTATTATAATTATAGTTTCTTTTCTATCCTAAAAACAACAAAAGAGAAGTGTATCTATATTTATTATAGTTCTTTTATTATATTATTTCAAGCTTTATATATATTCAAAATAAAAAAAGAAACCATAATATTTTTATATATTATAGTTTCTTTTTTATTTATATCAGATAAAAATATAGAGGAATTATATCTATACTTATTATACTTCTTCAATTATATTATTTCAAGTTTTTTATATATTTAAATATAAAAAGAGGCTATAACATTTTATATATTATAGTCTCTTTTTACATCTTATTAAATATACATGCAGAAGAATTACATTTGTATTTATTATACTTCTTTTATCATATTATTTCAAGTATATATATATACATTATAAAAAGAAACTATAATATTTTTATATATTATAGTTTCTTTTTATATTTATATGCAACAAAATCAACAGGATACTATCGGAGTATGTTTTTATTATACTTCTTTTATTATATTATTTCAAGTTTTTTACATTTAATCAAAACAATATAATATACATTTATTCTTTTCAATACAAATATAAAAGAGGACTATACAGTCCTCTTTTATATTTGTATTGAAAAAACAGAAATTATGAGGAAGAATTTAAATTTTTCATAATTTCTTATACACTTAATATAAAACAATAAAATATTTGGGAATATAAAATTTGTTCATATTAATTATATTATATTTATTATATATAATCAAGTACAATATACACCAACTTATATAATATATATTATATTTTTATTCTTATAAGTGTATTTTATATATAAAAAAGAACTATTATATTAATAGTTCTTTTCTATATCGGAGTTTAAACAAATCCACATCTATATAATCTAACATAAACATTAATTATATAATACATATTATGTTTTATAGATTTTACTTTATTAGGATAAAATACTCTATAGATTAAATATAATTTACTTTACCCAAATAAATAAGAGTTAATGAGCTTATATATTATATAACATATAATATATAATTTTTCAATAAATATATATAAAAAAAAGAAATTATCTTTGATAATTTCTTATTAC